>CAXBOL010000632.1:0-3676 GCA_963977295.1 uncultured Opitutaceae bacterium | reverse complement strand
TTTGAATCGCACGGGCCGGGGCTCACACACTTCGAACGGCTCCCGTATATTGACCGGCAAATCGGCGAAAAAGGTCTGTCCATCCGGCGCGACCTCGTCGCCACTAATGCTGCCGGAAACAGACGCACCCCAAGCCCGGATCAATCCGATTCCCGCCGCGGCCTTTGCGTAGCGCTCCGGCCGCAGATAGATATCCACTTCATCCCAACGAATCGAAGGGGTTCCTTCCAACCCGAAGCGTGTCGAAACCCTGCTGACCAACTCGCCATTGTGGCGTT
Organism: uncultured Opitutaceae bacterium; assembly: GCA_963977295.1. Taxonomy (GTDB): domain Bacteria; phylum Verrucomicrobiota; class Verrucomicrobiia; order Opitutales; family Opitutaceae; genus Actomonas. The sequence goes on along the minus strand of CAXBOL010000632.1, from coordinate 3,398 downwards.
GATCGCCCCGGAGCAGTAGGGCGCCCACGGTTTCGCCGACCAATTCCCCCATCGCGGCCTCAATTTGGTCCCAACTCCTCTCCGTCTTGCTGCGTAGCATCCACGCTTTGCGGCGGGCGTAATAGGGTGTCATGGAAGCCCAGTCCTCTCCCGCCACCACGATTACGTCGTCCGCCGCCGTGACCAAATTCAACGTATCCGTTACCGTATCACCGCCCGCCGATCCCACGACCTGCGTCGCATACAACCCGTTCAAATAGAGCGACACTTGTAGACCAATCACGACCAAACAGATGGCCCAGGCGCGCCCAGCCTTCATGGTCGAACTCTCCCACAATTGGACCAATACCAAGCCAATCGCGACCATGAGCAAGGTCGTGTTGGCCACGAAATAATATTCGTGCCACGCATACAGCACGGGGAACAAAACTTGCACCGCGACAAAAAAGAACGCCGCCGCCAGGGCCCATCGCGTCCAACGCCCCCAGGCGATAAGGCCGACCAGTAAGGTCGCAAACAACACCGCCGCTCCGGCAATGTTCGTGACTTGAATGTTCCAGTGAGCCGCCCACGTCTCGGCCGAAGTTCGAGTCTCCCAGGTGCCGAAGTTATAGGTGTGCATCTTGGCCGACATCAGATCCATCCCCACCGGATTCAGCGACTTCACGTAATCCGCATATTCGAGCCACCCCAAGGTGGCACCGAACGGCAACACCACCGCTAACCCCGCCCAAAGGGTCCAGCTCCCCCACTCCCGCGGATGCCCAAACCCATGTTCACGCCAAAGACGAACATACCACCATAGCGTCCAGCCCAGCGCCGGCATTAGGTAGAGCATGAAGGTCGTGACCTTCACCAATCCGGCCCCGATGCCCATGAGATTCGCTAGCACGATCAAGGCCTTGCTCCGGCGCTCTACGCCTTCGACGTAAGCCCAGAGAAACCAGACGCCAAAGAGTAGGGCCATCATCTCGATCAAAAACGCGCGCGCGTAGAAGATGTGCAGCGGACAACTCACCACCACCGCGAGCACGAACCAACGCAGCGGACGCGCCAGTCCCATCCGACGCAGTAACAACCAAACCGCGGGCAACGTAAGATAAAAACAAAGCGCACTGACCAACCGGCCCGCCGGCACCAGATCCAGTCCCGTGACGTTACTCACCCCCACCACCGTCCACTGATAGAGCGGAAATTCAAATGGCACCGACCACGGTTTCCCCAAAACCGGCGTCGGGTAAGCCAACGAAAAATCGTTATCCCGTTGCACAAAGTAGGCCGTGATTGCGGTCTGCGTTTGTCGAAACTCATTGCCCGGCAGATTCGCATTTTTCCATCCCACCGTAGCACCCCAGCCGTGGAACGCCAACATGCCCAAAAAGAACGCCAAGAACACGACTTCCGTGCGTAAAACGGAGTCAATTCGACGACTCATCGACAAGGGGTTAGGCTCTGAGTTCAATACCTCAGGTTCTCCAACTTCCCCCTTCGAACAAGATTAATTCGGACGGTATAAAATCCAACCCATTATCCGCCTGAAATAAGTCTAGGGCTGCTTAAAAGCGTGCAACGGGATCCGACTGCTCAGGCTCTGGTAGTCCGTCGGTTTGATGCCGCGGGCTTCCTTGCGATTGCCGAACGTGTTGGGTTGAAAAGGACCGACGAAATCCACGTTGGAACCTGCGGTTATCGCGTCTTCCAAACCCACCGCCCAATACACCCCGTTCACCAACAAGCGGCGGTAGTTTGCATCCAACAGATCTTCCGAAGCACCATACAACGAGGTGAACACCCGACCCGTTTGGCCGTTGCGACCGCGGTAACTTCGCGTCCACTCACTGGCCATCGGGGGCTTCGTGGCGTCAGATTCGCCGTCGCGCAACATCGACATCAAGGGCTGCGCCATGGTCAGGATGGTCCAATCCTCCGCCGGCTCGGCATTGTAGCCGCCAGCCTGAACATGCATCTCATTCACCCCGCGCAAAATGGGGTGCGACGTCTGACTTGGAACGACGGAGATTCGGGTGCTTTGGACGTGATTCTTCCCGTAGTGCCCCACCCACGTCTGGCCTAAAACTTGATGCCCGAATCCTGACCGATACTCCGACCCTTCATAGCGGAAGTGATAAGCGTAAAACGGATCGGCCTGCCGCTCCTCTGGGTAATTAAACGCGTGGGTCGACGTGCGCAGACCCACCACCGGGCCAGCTCGATTTAGGTAGGCGTCGATGTGCGTCATCTGCTCCGGCGGTAAGGCGAGGAAACGAGCGAAGATCACCAATCCGTCGGCGTCGGCCAACGCTTCCAATCCGGGAATATTTGAAGCGCCGGCTTCAATTTCACCGCGTTCGTTCAGGCCGAATAAAACGGTGCAGTCGAAGCCGTGTCGTTGCGCCAATATCCTCGCGAGCGCCGGCATCGTTTCCTCGGCGCGATATTCGTGGTCACTCGCGATGAACACGAGTTTCTTCCCTTTGGCCGACAGACCGGCTGGATAAATCAATGGATTGGCAAAAAGCATCGGACTCAAACTGATGATCAAATACGTCACCACGAAGCCGAGGTTCAGCTGGAGTCGCCGACCACGCAATTTCGTCGCGAGCGACTGGGTGGGGTAAGAAAAAGGGGACATGAACACGGAAACTAAAATCTGATTCCCACCGCGAGGCCCATCTAAATCTTCGTCACTGGGACCAACGCAACACGCGCAATTGGGAATGCAGCGGACGGTCCTTTTCGACGGGCCGCACCGCAATGCCAATCCATCCCCCCGGCTCCGGACTTCTTCCTTTGACCACAAATGTTCCCTGCGGGATAGGCGGCGCCAGTTGTTGCACCAATTCCAACCGACCCGATTTAAACCACATCAACATCAAGATCGGAACGACTCCATTGGTATCCGAACTGGGTTCGATCTCGACCGTCGCCACCCACTCGCCGCCCTCGGCCGGACCGGCGCTCCAAATTTCAAACGGATGGGCCGTCAAAGCACCGACGGCTTCATCCCCGACATCCGCTCCATCCATCCATCGCCGCCATGAAAGCTGCCCATCGGATAGCGCCCCTTGCTGCGCGGCGCCTGCTTGTTTGAGCCCCGGAGGGGGCGTCGTAAGATCGACCTCACCCGCGTGAGTGATCCGCACGTTGCGCCAGCCACTGCGCACCTCGGTCGCTGCATCGCCCTCCACTTCAACTTCGAGGGTCACCCGACGACCGAGGGCCTGAAACCGGAAAGGCGCCCGCTGTTCGGGTTCGCCCGCGCCAAGCACCGCTTTCCCCGTCCACAGCACTTCGCGGATCCCTTCAGGGTCAGCCACCACGCGCCAATTTATTTGGGTCGTATCCGTTCCCTCTGCGCCCGACCCGAGGGTGGCAATAAACACACCCTCGACCTGGCG
>CAXBOL010000631.1:0-3676 GCA_963977295.1 uncultured Opitutaceae bacterium | reverse complement strand
CGGATTGGGACAGTTGGTTTGACTGGGTTAAGCGATACTCCGTCATTTTCCCGACTTTTCTCTGGGCCTTCCTGCACGCTCGACCGGAGCAACGATTCTCGCGCTTCCTCGCTGCCGCGATGCCTTACTTGCTCATCCTGAATGTGCTCGAAGCGGGCTTTCTTGATCTACTCGGCGCCAATCCGCTCAACGGCGCGCTCGTCATCCTCGTTGCGGGCTGTGTCCCCCTCCGTTGGACCCGCGAAGGTGACCCACCACTGCTCGGCTTTCGTGATCCGCTTTGGCAGGCCGCGTATTCGCTCACGCTGGCCCGCCTCTATGTGCTGAATCCTACGTTTGAAAACAGCACGGCGGGCCTCCTGATAATTCTGGTGATAGCATCACTGCTCTGCCTGATCCAACGCGATAGCCGCAACTACCTCACGTGGCGGGTTTACTCCCTCTACATTTTTATCCTGCAGGATTCGATTTTCCCGACTTTGTCGGACCATCTCTATCCTGCGTGGCTGCACAGTTCGAACCGCGTGCAGTGGCAAGGAACTTGGCTGGCCGACCTTTGGCTGGTGCTGAACTTCGCATTGGTCGCCGCGTTGCTCTTCCGGCGCATCTGGACGCGAAGAGGGAAATCCCCGATCAATAATTCGCATTCGGGGTCAATCGCCTGATCGGCCTCTTTCGCGGGTGAGCGCACCGCTCACACCTTAGCCAAAAGCTGAGGTGATCTAGGCAAGGAGTATGCTGGAATGCAATGAGAGCGACAGTGACGCAGAATAGGCTGATTTGTTTTTAACCACAATGAATGAAATGAATGGCCTGACATGAACCCTCCTTCACCTAGGCTATGGTGGGCACGGCACGAAAGGCTTGCACCTTCGCCATGGCTTCGGCGCACAGGTCGTCTACCGACTACGCACTGGAACTATTTACATTGGGTTGAATCGAAAATATTCCGATGGAAAACCACGAAGTGACTCTAATGGGGAACTCAAATTCCTGCCATGAGAAGGGGCAATCAACCCACCGTTTGGTGGATTCTTACTCTTTCTAGTTTGGATTGATTTTCATTCGTGTCTATTCGTGTTCATTCGTGGTTTAATTGCATGCTTCCGGCTTAGGGTGTGTCTTGGAAATAAAAGGCTCCAGCGTGAGTGTGAAATGAGGCTCGCGCGAGGCGACCGCGAGGGAGGTGGCCCAGAGGGCCATGCCGTCGCGGACAACGCTGTGCCAGCCTCGTTTCACCCTCACCCTTCGGGCTGAGACGGAGTCGATCCCCGGCGGCGTTCTCGCCGAGACGCAGTGCCCACGGGCACAGCATCCCGACTCCGCCTTGCCTGCTATCGACTGCGTTCCCAGCGCTGGGACCTTTTATTTCCAAGACACACCCTAGTCGAGCGAACGGATTTTGAGGTTCCGATACCAGCAGTCGTCTTGATGGTAGGTCAGCATCAGGTGACCCGCTATCTTGTCGCCGAACCCGGCTTGGTCGTTAAACTTGCTCGCCGCGAGGCCCCCCTTCACCTCGTCGCTACCGAGTTCGTAAGTGAGCACGTTTTTACCATTGAGCCAGTGCTCCACCACGTCGCCCCGCACGACGATCCGAGAGTAGTTCCACTCGCCGATTTTTCGCAGGGGTTTTTCCGCGGCAGGTGGCAGCACGTCGTAAAATGCCGCCGTTTGCCGATCGGTTCCTTTCTTGCCGTCGGGATGTCCCTCGTCATCCAGCATTTGGTATTCGTGACCAGGCGATTTGGTGCGAGACTCGGTCACAAAATATTTCACGCCGTTGTTGCCCGCGTGCGGGAGTTTCCACTCCCAAGAAAATTCAAAGTCCGTGAACTTTTCTTCCGTGATGATGGCGTTGCCTTCCACTTTGGCGATGGCGTGCATGGTGCCATCAACGACCTCCCAACCACCGGGCTCTTTGTCTGCGTAAGTCCGCCATCCTTGCATGGTTTCACCATCAAACAGCAACCGCCACCCCGCTGATTTCTCCGCCGGAGTCAGCGTGTTATCAGCAGCCGTTCCCCCGAGGGGACCGAGGGCCAAGCTGAGCGAAAATAAAATCGAACGAAGGATCATGAGATTAGGGTAAGGATAACGAAACCACCACCGAAGCAGGTCTAAACATAAATTCAACCTTTCAGAACCCCGGATGAACCAAACGAGATTCAAACCGTGGTCCGCGCTTGCCGAGTCAGACTCAGGCAATAAAATAACGGGACGGAGCCGAAGAGGCCAAATGCGCTGTCGACCATGGACCAGTAGACCGGGATCTCCCTAATATGCCCCGCGACAAAAGCGACCGGAACCACTGCTCCGCAGATGCAAAGGCCGGTCTTCAGCACCCAATCACTATCCATGGGACTGCGCAGGGGACGGATAAAAAAGGCCGCGCTGGCAAGATGCCCAAACGCCAACCAATCCGTGCCGTATCCAAAAAACGGAAACTTTGCATAGGTTTGCTCCAGTCCGAGATGGACGTAAGCAATCCAATGAGCGAGGCCCGTGAGATCCTGATAATTTGCGGGGTTGGCGACACCGAGCCACTGGGACAAAACCCGAATCTCAGTCAGGAGCGGAAACGCAGTCAGGCCGCTGAAGACCAGACCGATCAAAAACAGCACCAAGGAGACACGGTAGCGAAACAGCAGTGCAGGGGTCATACCCGCGAGAGTAAGCGACAAACGCCCCCGCGGTAAAGTCGAGTGTTGGGTCGTCCCGAATCTGATCAGTCCCCGGGGACTGAAGGACGATCGGGTGCCAACTGGCAAACGCCCCCAAGGCCCTATCGGTCCTGGGCACGTAATTAACGTTTCACCTCTGAGCACAGTTGCCATCGGCTTCTCCGTTCTAAATCGTGGTCTCCTACGCCCTCCCGTGATGGGCGCATTTTTCGCCCCTCCCTCTTACCGTTCGCCCCCCTTGCCCATGTCGTTGTTTCGTCGTTGTAAAACACTCATCCTGTTTCTGGTTACCGCTGCTTTCGGCGCGGCAGCCGACCAGCCCAACATTCTCTGGATTACCAGTGAAGACAACAGCCTCGACTACGTCGGCTGCTACGGTGACCCCTTCGGTCAAACCCCCACGATCGACAAATTGGCGCAGGAAGGCGTGCTCTACCAAAACGCTTATTCCAATGCCGCGGTCTGCGCGCCCGCCCGCACCACCTTGATTCTCGGCATGTATGCACCGTCCCTCGGGGGTGAGCACATGCGCAGCCAAGCGCCCCTCCCGGCCCAAATTCAAATCTATCCCAAGTATCTCAGCGACGCGGGCTACTACTGCACGAACAACAGCAAAAAGGATTACAATCTCGATCAGGAGCTCCCGGGTTGGGACGATAGCAGTAATAAGGCGCATTGGAAAAACCGCCCGGCAGGCAAACCCTTCTTCGCCATATTCAACACCACGGTAACACATGAAAGTGTGCTGCATCCGGCGAAGTTCACCGGAAAATTCGCTGTGCCTTTAGATCAAGTTCGGGTGCCTGCCTATCTGCCCGACACGAAAACGACCCGCGAGCGCATCTCCAACTACTACTCACGCATCAACGAGATGGATGACTTTGTCGCCGCCAAACTACAGGAGCTGGAAGATGCCGGACTCGCCGAAGACACCATCGTGTTCTATTACTCCGATCACGGTGGCATTATGCCGCGCAGCAAACGATTCATCT
>CAXBOL010000630.1:0-3677 GCA_963977295.1 uncultured Opitutaceae bacterium | reverse complement strand
CCGACGGAAACGCCCGCATTTCGAGCGAAGCGAGCCTGAAAACATCTTAAACCAACCTAAACAATGGCTCACCCAGGATTCAAATCACTCCGATCCGACCCCTGGATAGTGATCCCAAAGCGTGCACAACAGGTCGATTCAAGATGTTCCGATTCCCCTCTGAATCCGTGTCCATCTGTGTGCATCTGTGGTTAAGAAAACAAACAGTCCCCCCTCAACTCCTCCCCATCCCGCCCCCCGGCAATTTTCCTACTGCATCGTTCCGACTTAACCCGCTAAAAGACCGCTTGTGATTCTTGACCTTCCAGCCCGCGCCATGGCGCGACTACCCGTAAAATCACGGGGTATTGTCCAAACCGTATGTTTTGGTTTGGCCGCCGGTGGGTCTGCTGTGGCGTTCCACCTCACGATCCACACCATTTTCGAACACGGCATTCAGCGACTTACCCATGAGAGCACCGAGGTCTTCCTGATTGGGAGTTTTCTCATCATCGGCATCACCTCTGCCATCGCGGGCTGGTTACTCAGTGCGTTTTGTCCATCCGCCGCCGGATCGGGCATTCCCCAAGTCAAACTCGCCTTCTGGAAGGACATGGGCGACATCCCATTTCGCGTCGTTTGGGTCAAATTCATCGCCGGAGCCCTCAGTGTCGGCGGCGGCGCTTCCCTCGGTCGGGAAGGTCCGTCGGTGCAACTCGCCGCCGGACTGTCTTCCCAACTCAGCGGGACGCTCGGCCTGCCCAAACACAAACGCCGGGTGGCATGCGCCGCCGGGGCCGCTGCGGGACTCGCCGCCGCGTTCAACACTCCCATTGCCGCCGTCACCTTCGTCCTCGAAGAGATCATCGGCGACCTCAACAGTCGCATGCTGGGATCGATCCTGCTCGCCGCGGTGGTCGGCGCACTCGTGGCCCACGGCCTGCTCGGCGAACAACCCGCCTTTACCTTGCGCGGAGCCGGGTCGCCCGAGTGGCAGGTGTATCTGGCCACACCCGTCGTGGCCGCTATCGCCGCGTTGGCCGGCGTGTGGTTCCAGAAATTCGCCCTTGGCCTCCGCGCTTGGAACAAAAAAACTCACCGCATCGCCCCGTGGGCACGTTGCATGATGGGCGGACTGGCAGTCTGGCTCATCGGATCGACCGTGTTTCTGTGGACCGGTGATTCCGGCGTCTTCGGTTTGGGTTACGACGATCTTTCAGAGGCCCTCAACGGCCAAATGTATTGGGCCAACGCCGGACTATTGCTCGTCGCCAAACTCGTCGCGACCGCAGTCTGCTACGGCCTCGGCGCCGCTGGCGGCATCTTCGCCCCTACCCTTTTCTTCGGCGGCATGGCCGGCGCCGCCATGGCCGGGCTGATCGATATGGTCTACCCGTTATCCACCGCGGGTCACGTCACGCTCGCGGTCGTGGGCATGTGTGCATGCCTCGGGGCGGTGGTGCGGGCCCCCGTCACGGGATTGCTCATCGTGTTCGAGATGACCCACGAATTCGCCATGGTCCCCGCTCTTATGGTCGGGGGATTGATCAGCATCGCCATCGCCAAGAAGTTCACGAAACACAACTTTTACGACGTGGTGCTCGAGCAGGACGGACAGGCGGTTGAGCGCGTCATGCCTCCCCGCGACCTGCGATCCTGGCTGGAAACCCCCATCAGTCGGGCCGCCAACTTCCGCCCCGTTTTCCTGCGCAGCCTATCCCACGACGCCATCAAGGAAATGCTGGAAAAATCCGCCCATGAGCGCTTCCCCATCGTGATCAACAGTCAACTCCAAGGCGTCATCACCCGCGAACACATGGAACGCGTGGTGGAAAAGAGCGAAGAGCCCATCATCGACCCCGTAGCCACCTGTCGGCGCGATGCCACCATCCGCGACATCCAAAGCAAGATCATCGAATCTCCCGCCAACATGATCGTGATTGTCGGCGGCGAAGACAACCACGTCATCGGCATCATGACCCTCCACGACATCCTCCGCGCCGAGATGCTGTTCACCAAAGAATAGGCACCAGAAAGGTTGCCACAGGCTGGTGAATAGAATCTCAGACCAACGACGCTCTGGACGCGCCTCCACGCTGACCAGCTTCCGTCCCGTGGCATTCTGCTTGGTTGAGGCCAGAAGTGAGTCGTGGGCATTGATTCCCACGAAGTTCGCACTAACTGTTTAGGGAAACACCCTCCCTTGGCCACCGCCCACTCTCGTTCAATACCATCCCCACGATTTCACCACCCTCTCCACCGCCATTTCATGCCGCACCGTTTCATCCCCTTTCGTGTGTTTCGTGTGTTTCGTGGTTAAAAAAATAGAGCTGACGAAAATCCCCCGCCCTCTCCAATCTATCTGGTCTCGCTCCTTCCGACATCACTCCTCGCTACTTTCCGGCCATGTCCAAGCTCTACTTTTACTACGCGGCGATGAACGCCGGCAAAAGCACGGTTCTCCTCCAGTCGAGCTATAACTACCAGGAGCGCGGCATGCGCACCATGCTCTTTGCCCCCGTCGTAGACCAACGCGCCGGCATCGGCCGGGTCGCGTCTCGTATCGGTCTGAGCTCCGACGCCAACCCCTTCACCAGCACCGACGACCTCTACAAAAACGTGCTCACAGAGCACACCGAAGAGGGCGCCCTCGCCTGCGTTCTCGTCGACGAAGCCCAGTTCCTGACGCGCAAACAAGTCGAACAACTCTGCCGCGTCGCGGACGAACTGGGCATCCCTGTATTGTGCTACGGCCTGCGCACCGATTTCCAGGCGCAACTCTTCGAAGGCAGCGCCGCCCTCCTCGCCCTCGCCGACGACCTGATTGAGCTCAAAACCATCTGTCACTGCGGCCGTAAAGCCACGATGAACCTGCGCGTTGGCCCCGACGGCAAAGGCCTCAAGGAAGGCGTCCAAATCGAAATCGGCGGCAACGAACGCTACGTCGCCATGTGCCGCGAACACTACCTTCAGGCACTCAGTTAATCGCCTCCTCCTGACCCTTCTGATACCCCTTCCATCGTGAGCCAAGCCGACAGCGCCCGCTGCGAATTTTGGGAGGAACGCTACCAGGCTAACGCCACGCCGTGGGACACTCATGGCGTGCCCTCACCCACCCTCGAATTTCTCCGGCAAACCGCCTTGTCCGGATCGGTCCTGATTCCCGGCTGCGGCCCGGCTTACGAAGTGCAGGCCTTCCACGATTTCGGCTGGCGTTGCCTCGCCATCGACTTCGCCCCCACCACTGTGCAAAAGGCCCAACAACGCCTCGGACCCCTCGCCTCCTGCGTGCGCCAGGCTGATTTTTTCCAAGACGATCTCGGTGGACCCTTCGACTTGATCCACGAACGCACCTTCCTCTGCGCGCTGCCGATTTCCCGGCGAGCCGATTACATCAAAAGAGTGGCGCAACTCCTGCGTCGGGGCGGGCACTTAGCCGGATGCTTTTACTACGGTGAGGACATGGATGGTCCCCCTTTTCCTCTCGCGACCGCCGAAGCCCTTTCACTATTCAAAGCCCACTTTGAATTGCTCGAAGACCGTCCAATTCCCCCGGCGCAATCACTACCCACCTTCGCTGGTTTCGAACGCTGGCAGACCTGGCTACGAAAACCGTCGTAACCCTCAAAAAAGGGGTCATTCCGTAATTCTTTGAATGAGGTCGCGGTAGCTTGTTTCCCTTCCCCGCCCCCAGCTCG
>CAXBOL010000629.1:0-3678 GCA_963977295.1 uncultured Opitutaceae bacterium | reverse complement strand
TAAACCGCGAGCGCGAATGGTTCGTAACGATCTTGTTCCCAGATCAACCGACCATAGCCTTTGCGGGCCATACGTTCGTTGCCGTAGTCCTGCGGCGTGAAGCCGACATATCGCGGAGGGAACTCTTCCTCGGGCACGTCGGCGCGGATCAGGAGTCGCCGGGCATCGTCGAACAGGTCGTCGAAGTCGTTAGACTCGTCGGAGGCGTCTGCCCGCGCTTGGGCGACCGCTTCCTGCCACCGAGTGGGGTCGCGGTTTTGGTCAACGAACCACTGCTCGGCGTTGGCAAGGAGCTGCCGATCAAAGGCCGCGAGCATGGTCGTGTATTCGTTCAGGCGTAGTGCAAGGTAGGCTTTTTCGTCGAACCCGTCGGTGTTTTCCTCGGCTAAAAAAGGCGATGCCCGCTCGGCGAGTTGGGTGGTGGCGAAGACGGATTGGATGGCGTAGTAGTCGCGGGTGGGAACAGGGTCGAATTTGTGATCGTGACAGCGGGCGCATTGGAGGGACTGGGCCAGGAAGGTTTCGCCCACGCTGTTGGTGACGTCGTCGAGAAAGCGCTGGCGGGCGATTTTGGGGACCTCCATCGACGTGAGTTCCCAAGGTCCCATGCGCAGGAATCCGGTGGCGACGATGAGTTCGGGATCGGTGGGATCGAGCTCGTCGCCGGCGATCTGTTCGCGAATGAATTCGTCGTAGGGTTTGTCTTGGTTGAAGGCGCGCACGACGTAATCGCGGTAGCGCCACGCATTGCCACGTTCGTAATCGTTGGCGAATCCGCTGCTGTCGGCGTAGCGGGTCACATCGAGCCAATGCTGGGCCATGCGTTCGCCGTAGTGGGGACTCGCGAGCAGGCGATCAATCAATTCGCGGATGGCCGCTTCGGGATCGTGGATCGAGGCGCGTTCGAACGCGGCGACTTCTTCGGGAGTGGGAGGAAGACCGAGCAAATCGAAGGTGGCGCGACGGATGAAGGTGCGAGAATCAACAGCCGAGGCAAGACTCAGTCCTTCAGGCAGGCGGGCGGAAATAAAGGCGTCGATCAGATGGACACGGTCGGACGCGGGCACTGCGGGGGCGCTGACCGGTTGGTAGGCCCAGATGCCGGTGGGGGCGTAGCGTCGGTTGGTCCACGATTCGGAGAGGCCACCGCTGGTCGCAACCATAATGCCATCCTCGGCATCCCATTGCTCCGCATGGGCGGCGGCGATGGAGGATTGTTTCTCGGCCGTCGGCCACGGGGCGCCATTGGCAATCCACTGTTCGAGCCAACTGACCTGGTCGGCGTTAAGTTGCTCCGCTTCCTTGGGCGGCATGGGCTCCCACTCTTCGTGATTCCGTGTGACCGCGAGGTAGAGCGGACTTTCGTTTACTTTCCCGGGCGTGATGGCGGGTTGATCACTGTCTCCGCCAAACATCATTTCGCCCTCGGAACGCAGATCGAGTCCGCCTTCAAATTCTTCATCCTGGCCGTGACACGAGATGCATTTTTCCTGCAGCAGCGGCTGCACGCGGCGCACAAAGAGCACCTCCCCGTCGGTGTAGGGTGCGGGCTCGGCGTTCAGGGCAAATGAAATGAGCAGAACGAGGCAGGCGAAATGGCGGGGGTAGACTGTCATGACAGATTAACGCGGGGCTAGCGTAGTCACAAATGCGGCATCGCGCGTGGTAATGCAAACCAGACCGGCCGATGGCGGAGAAAAGGCGATCGCGGTGGGCTTCGACGGAAGTTTAATCGTGCCGAGATCCTGACCGGTGGCGTCAAACACGTGCACCCCGTCCAACGCCGTGCACCAGAGTCGGCCCAGCGGATCGAAGGCGAGACCGTCGAGTCCTCTGGTTTTGAGGGACGCAAAAATTTCGCGGTCACCGAGGGTGCCATCAGCGTGGAGAGCGAAGCGCAGGATGTCTCGTCCGGCGGCGTCGGTGAGATAGAGATACGACGCGCCAGGGGCAAAAACGATGCCGTTTGGTTTGGCCAACCCGCGAATGGCCGCGGTGAGTTGGCCGGTCCCGGGATCGTAGCGATAGACATTTTGTTCGGTCAGTTCTTTGACCTCGTCGGGGCGTTGCGAGAATAGGAAGTCGGGATCGGTGAACCAAACGGAGCCGTCGTGATGCACTGCAGCGTCGTTGGGTCGGTTGAGCCGTTTGCCCTCGAAGTGGTCGGCGAGGGTGGAAGTCATTTGTCCGGCGGCATTCCAGCGGGTCAAGCGACGGGTGGTTTGCTCGACCACGTAGAAGCCGCCGCGGCCATCGGGCCGAAATGACGTGGCCTCGGGCGCATCGTCGCGCCAAATCGAAAGGCCCTGGTCGGCGGTCCACTTGAAGACAAAGCGATCATGATGCGCCGCAAAATACAGGGTGTCGTCGATCCATTGCGCGCCCTCGCTGCCGCCGTAGCCGCCGCCGATCATGGTCCAGCGGGCGTCGGGCGCGAAAGGGGACTCGGTCAAGGTGTGAGTGGTCGGAGGCCGACTGCGTTGTTTCAGATGCAGATCAAAAAATGCCGTCGTGGTTTCAACTGCGGGAGTGAAGTTTTTCTGTTGATTGAGGAACGCGTGGGGGGCCTGACGAATCAGGGTAAGCCCCGTCGGAATGCCGAGCCGCAACATGTCGTGGCGCAATTCATCGGCATGGGTGCTGGGATCGTCGAGTTCTCCCGCAATGAACGCGAGGGGCGGATCGGTGGGATCAATATGGTGGCGAGGCGAAGCGAGGGCGTAGACCGCGGGAGCCGAGGTTTGGGAGTCGCCGAAAAAGGGGCGGTAGTTTCGATCATCGGGCAGCAGCGAACGGTCCCGGATGCGTAGGTGCTCCAAATCGCTCTGGGCGCCCATGCCCACGGCGGCCTGCACCGCACTGCTTTGTTCAGCGTGACCACCATGGCCCTCGAGTTCGGTGATGCCACCGCTCGTCGCGAGGAGGGCAGCGAGATGACCACCGGCGGAAAGGCCGGTGACGCCGATCGCAGTGGGGTCGATGCCGTAAGTTGACGCGTGGGCCCGGAGCCACCGCACCGCCGCCTTGGCGTCGTGGAGGGCAGCAGGAAACAGGGCTTCGCCGGAAAGGCGGTAGCTGATCGTGACCGTCACGTAACCTTGGGCAGCGAGAGTTTGCGCGAGAGGGGTGAGTTTGGTGCGGTCGCCCTGAAACCATCCCCCGCCATGAATGCAAATGATTGCGGGCAGGGGCGCGTCATGGTGGCTCGGACGATAGAGATCGAGCTGTAACTGGCGATCGCCGTAGCGAGTATAAGTCAGGTCGAGATGGGACTCGAGAATGTCGAGTAGTGACTGAGGCACTACGGTTTTGAGCGAGGCCGCGGCAGCGGGGGTTTGGGCCCGAAGCGAGAAGGACCCCAGGGCGGTGAGAAAGAAGGCGCTGTAGAGGGCAAGGATGGAGGGTCGGGGCATGGGGTATGAGACTGTCGAGCTTTTCGCGACTTATGGGGAGCACATAAGCGCGATTCCTCGTTACGGGAGATGGCTGAAAATGGGGGATAGAAAACGGAATGTTCCAGCATGAACGGGTATACAGGCATACACCCTGAACACCTTAAATATGACGATGAATCAGCCTGGTCTCGCGGAAAACGTAAATTTACGGGTTTTACGGATGCGATTTAATTCTACTTTGTTAAGAAAAGACTGGCCATTGGGGGCGAAAATCAGACCAAAT
>CAXBOL010000628.1:0-3692 GCA_963977295.1 uncultured Opitutaceae bacterium | reverse complement strand
CTTGGCGCGAGTTTGCTGGCCCTCTACTTCTTGCCGGCCAGTGTTTGGTTGGCCATGGCCCTCCCTTGGCGTTTGCTCACCTCACTGATTGCCATTGGCCTGCCGGTGCTGTTTGCCTCGTTTGCCTTTGCTCGGGTTTATGCAGCCCGACCGCAGGTCGCCCATGCCTTCGGGTGGAATTTACTCGGCGCGGTCGCCGGCGGCTTACTGGAGTTTTCTTCAATGGTTTTTGGCCTACGGGCGCTGCTACTGTTCGCCCTCGCCTCCTACGCGATTGCCTTCCTGTATCAACGCCGTGAAGTCACCTCCGCCTTGGCCCGAACACAGATCTGACCCGTTGGCACCGCCCACGAAAGCCTCCCCCCAAAAACCGCCCTACTCCGGCTATCTTGAGACCCGGAGTTGAAGTTGAATTGAAAATTTCAGTCATCATCGGCCCAGCCCCCGGTAAAGCGTGGTTGGCCCCACCGTTCATCCCGCTCCGCTTCGATTCCTCTGGGCCTGATTTGGCTGGCTTGACGTCACTGCGTCAAAGTTTGACTGCGGAAATTGAAACTAATGCTTCCAGACTTCGGACTGGGCCGTGACCGGAACGTCCCATGGTTGCGCCGGCAGCGGTCGGTAGATCGGGTCACTGTCGCGGCCGGGATAGCGGGAAAGCTGTCCGGTCAGAAACAAACGGGCTGCGACTGTCTCCGGATCCGTGCTTTCAATCACGTTGTGCTCTTCCCACGGATCGTTCTCCAAATCGAACAGTTTCTCCGGCGTGCGATTCGTATCGACGTAGAGTTTGAAGCGTTCCGTGCGCAACACGCGGTCGCGATACACAAAGGCATTTTCCACGCCAGCATCGGTGAGTTTGGCGTCGTTGCGGCCACCCATTGCCATGATGAACTCGTGGGGCGAACGCTCCGATCGGCCCAATAACGCGTCCACGACCGACACCCCGTCGTAAACGAACTGTGGGGCAACCTCCGCGCCTGCAAGTTCCGCGAAGGTCGGCAACATGTCGGCGATGGTGAACAAAGCGTTACTTTCCATGCCGGCGGGAACGAGCCCGGGTGCGTTCACAATAAATGGTGAGTTGATGCCCGCCTCGATGGTCTTCGCCTTGCCCCCCGGCACCCGGCGACCGTGGCGCGTGCCGGTGATGTTACCGGCCGTCCCGTTGTCCGTCGTCCAAATCACAATGGTATTTTCGCGGATCCCCAAGTCGTCCAAGGCCTGCACTAGGCGTCCCGTCAATTTGTCGGCGTAACGCACCATGGCCTTGTGTTTATCCAGTTTGCTTTCGGCCTCGGGTTCGGCGGGCGTGGCGACCAGCGGACCGTGAGGCAGACACATCGCATAATAAAGCATCATGGGCTCGTCGCGATGCTGACCCATAAAATCGATCAGAAAGTCGACGAAGATATCGTCCCCAAACTTGCCCGGGTAAGTCTTACTGCCGGCTTTAGTGTGAATATAGGGGTCCCAATAGCGCTCGGCGCTCGGCGCGTTCCCCTCCTCCCAGCCCGTCCACATGCAGTAATCATCGAATCCCATTTCGACCATCGCTTCGGGTTGCACCCGGAAGTCGTTGATCTGCCATTTACCTGCGACCGCCGTGGCGTAACCCGCCGCGTTGATCCCTCGCACCATCGAGGGGTTGATCACGTAATCGTAGTGCGCGCCCCCGCCCCAACGCGGCACGTCCCAGTGATTCACCCAGCCGTGGCGAAACGGCTTTTGCCCCGTCATAAAAGTGAGCCGCGTCGGGGTGCACTGCGGCATCACATAAAAGTTGTTAAACTTGATTCCCCCGGCCGCGAGTGAGTCTGCCACCGGGGTCTTGATTTCCTCCGCTCCATACGCACTCACCCATTCCTTGCCGAGGTCATCGAGTAGAATGAACAGGATATTGGGCCGGTCATCGGTGCGCGCGGCAGATGCCGACTCGCTGGCGACTAAAACGGCGGAAATCGCCAACATAGTTCGGATCACGGATTTCATCAGTGCAGACCGGACCTATGGCTAAAGCAGTTGGGGATAAACAGACCGCAGCTCGAGTGTGTCGCCGAGTTGGGTTTGGAGTTTCAACAACTCCGCAAAGAGGCGGCGCTGCCGATCCAGTTGCGTAATTTCCCCGGCTCGATCCTCCAGTTCGAGTTGATCCAACTCGACGTGATACAGGCGCGCGACCTTGGCGTCCGGATACAGGATCAACTTCCAGCCATCGCGGACTACAGCCCGTTGCTTATCCAGGTAAGAACCTAGAATCACCGGATAATGGGAGTCCCCTTGCTGGCCCGAAATTTGTGGCAGGAGACTATGATAAAACACATGTTCCGGTGACTTCACCCCCGCCAATGCCAACGTGGTCGGCATCACATCCTGCAAGTAAATGGGAGCTGGCATCCGGTGGTTCTTCGGCACTCCGGGGCCGACCACCATGAACGGCACGCGCAGACTGTGATCATACATATTCTGCTTACCGAGCAACCCATGCTGCCCCACCGAGAGTCCATGATCAGCGGTGAAAAACACCCAGGTGTTATCGGCCTGCCCCGAAGCATCCAACGCGTCCAAAACCCGTCCGATTTGCGTGTCAAGGTGCGTCACGAGAGCGTAATATTCCCGGCGATGCACCCGCACCGCGTAAGACGTGCGCGGAAACGGCGCCAGTTGCTCATCGCGCAACTTTACCCCCGCGGCCATTTCTTCCTTGTAAGGATACTCGGGCTGAAACGTCGCCGGAAGCTCGATCCGCTCGAGCGGATACCGATCCAAATACTCTTGCGGAGCCTGCCGGGGATCGTGCGGTGCATTAAAGGCAACATACATGAAAAACGGCTCCTCCCGTCGGGACGCGTCGGTCACGTAATCGATCGCATCATCCGCCACGATTTCGCTCCAGTGTTTTCCTCCCTCCCAGAATCCGGCCAGGGTCTGATCAGCCGCATCCCAAGTGTCGGGTTGGCCTTCGATCGGGCGATTATGATCGTTCTTGTTCGTCCGGGGCATACCCGGACGTTGATGGCGCACGACATCAAAAATCTTTTCCGTATCGATCTTCACGTGCCACTTACCCGTGAAGTAAGTGCGATACCCCGCCTGCTTCATCAACTGCGGCCAAAGCACTCCTCGTTCACTCTCTGCGTTCAAGGACTTTTCGATTCCGCCCGCGTCATACAAACTACGTCCGGTGACCAGCATCGTGCGACTCGCGATACAAACCGCCCCGCTCCATGAGCCCATGTTGTAGGCATGCGTAAAGGTCGTGCCGGTTCGCACCAGACGATCGAGATTGGGGGTATCAATGTCGGTGAGACCAAACCCTCGAATCGCCGCAAACGTCTGATCATCCGCGAAGAGAAACAGGACGTTGGGCTTGGACCCGGCGGCTTCAGCCGCGTGCAGGCATGAAGTCGCCATCGCACTCACGAACAGGGCCGCGATGACCCAATGATTAAAGAGCCGACGCAGAACCAGGGGATAGGAAAATGTCATATTACAGGGGGGGAGGGGAAACCCGATGGGCTAGCAAACGAAAGGACCATGCTATCGACAACGGCATGCCCAATTAAACATTTAACTCACTTAAACGTAAAATCGGAGATTTGCCGAAGAAGGGGGGGATTAAGATACCAACAAGAATTAACCGGCGCCTCAGGGCTTCGCCGCGGGCAACCGCGACGCGATAAATGCCGCTA
>CAXBOL010000627.1:0-3697 GCA_963977295.1 uncultured Opitutaceae bacterium | reverse complement strand
CTCACGGCGGCGGAACAAGCGCTGTTTGAGGTGGGCGCCGCGCAATACGCCGCGATTTGTGCGGCGTGCCATCAGCCCAACGGGCAAGGTTTAACGGGCGTGGCGCCGCCTTTGGCCGGTTCGGAATGGGTGACGGGTGATCCGCAAATTCCTCTGGCGGTGGTGTTGCATGGACTGATTGGACCGGTGTCGGTGCAAGGTCAGGACTGGAACATGGTTATGCCGGGATTGGGGGCCGTGCCGGGCTTGTTGGATGATGAAAAACTGGCTGGAATAGTGACCTACATCCGTCGGTCGTGGGGAAATCAAAGTTCAGCTGTGACGGCGGCGGAGGCTGGTCGGTTGAGATCCAAATTGGCGGACCGGAAACAACCTTGGACCGCGTCGGAACTGAAGGCTCTGCCTGCCACCCAACCGTGAATCGGAATCCCAGCATGCGTAAACGTGGATGGATTGTCTGGATGTTTGGGGTGCTGGCCGCGCCGTTTGGTGCTGTGGCCGCCCCCGAAAATCTGGGTGCGGCGCTGCGCTTTCACGCCTCTTTTGACGAGGCGTTGACGGTGGATTATTCGAAAGGAGTCCAAGCGTTTCGCCAATTCGCGACGCGCGCGGAGCGAAGTGCGGGAGGGGCACCGGCGACCCTCAGTGCCACGACACGCATCGAATCGAAGGCCGGTAGGTATGGCGGAGCATTGGCGCTGACCTCGTCGTCGCCAGTGAAGTTGTTTGTTCCCAGTGCGGGCATTTTAGACGGCGGGGCGGACGAATTCAGCGGCACGGTGAGTGTCTGGCTGCGCACCACTCCCGATGAAGATATCGGTCCGTATTTTTGCGATCCGGTAATGTTCATTTCCGATGACTACAAAAAAGGCATGATGTTCATCGAGTGGTCCAAGGATCACTCCCCCAAGCGGTTTCGTTACGTGATCTGGCCGGATACACCGCGGTGGAATCCGCAGGACAAACCCTGGGAAACGATTCCGGATGAGGAGCGACCGATGGTCCAGTTGGACCATCGTCCCTTCTCGCGTGAGAAGTGGGTGCACGTGGCCTTTACGTATGATCGGATCAACGCAGGTGAAAAGGGCAGAGGGGCTCTCTACCTCGATGGGGTGAAGGTAGGCACGATTGAAGGGTGGGACCTGACGATGGCGTGGAATCCGGCCAACCTGATTATCGCCGTGGGGTGGTCGTATGGAGGGCTGCTAGACGATTTGGCCATATTTAATCGGGCCCTTAGCGCGAAGGAAATTGCCCAACTCCACCGCCTACCCAACGGAGTGAAATCTCTGCACGAATCTCTGGCGCGGTCTACCTCGACCGTGGCTTCACCCTAACGGCACGGTGCTGCTATTCGCCGAGAAACCTACCCCTCTATGACCAAAATTCCCCCCTCCAATACGACTGCAGGAACCGGGCCCGGTGCTGCGGGCACCGTTTCCACCTCAGCGACCGTGCTGGTGATGCTGATGTGGGGCGCGTATTTCCAAAACTACACCGACCGGCAGGCGATTTTTGCGATCTTCCCCGTGTTGCGTGATGAGCTGGGCATGAGTGATACCCAACTTGGATTGACCGGTTCGATCTTTTTGTGGGTTTACGGGATCGGGTGTCCCATCGCGGGGCAGATTGCGGATCGGTGTTCCAAGCGCGCGATGGTGGTGTGGAGTCTGGTGTTGTGGAGTCTGGTCTCGGTGGGGACGGGGTTGGCGCAGACCGCGTTTGTCCTACTGGCGCTGCGCGCGGCGATGGGCATATCTGAATCGCTTTACATGCCGGCCGCCATCGCGCTGACAGCCAACGCCCATGCGCCGGAAAAACGCTCGCGGGCGATATCGATTCTGACCACGGCCCAGATTTTCGGCACCGTGGCGGGGGCTTGGTTTGGCGGCTGGATGGCTCAGCGCGGCATGTGGAGGGAAGCGTTCTTTGTGCTGGGCGGCAGCGGCTTGTTGTATGCCATTCCCTACTACTACTTTTTGCGCGGCGTCGATGAGAACGCGGAAGTCGAAACGAAGAAGACCGGGAGTCGGTTTGCGCTCACCGATCTGCTCAAAGTGCCGACCTATCTGATTCTTTGCGTGGTGTTCCCGCTTTTTGTATTTGGTCTGTGGTTATTGTACGGCTGGTTGCCGAGTTTCATTCACGACAAGTTCTCACTCGACTTGGCCGACGCAGCGTTTGCGGCTACGGCCTATCTGCAAGTGGCCACTCTGATCGGCATGCTGACCGGAGGGTTTTTGGCCGATCGGCTTTATCGTATCACGAAGGCGTCGCGGCTGTGGATGTTGACCTCCAGTTTGATGCTGTGTGCGCCCTGCATCTACTTTATTGGCTATGCGGAGACGTTGTTCGGTCTGCAGATCGGTGCGGTGGGATTCGGTTTGTTCAGCGGACTGTGCATGGGGAATATTTTCCCGGCGGCGTTCGAAGTCGTGCCCGCCAACACGCGAGCTTCAGCGGTGGGTTTTCTCAATTTTTGTGGGGCCGTGATTTCCGGATTTGCCCCCTTGTTGGGCGGGGCTTGGCGCAAGACCATCGGCATCGAAGCCCTCATGGGCTACACGGCGATCGCCTACGCGCTCGGGGCGGTGGCGCTGATTATCGGAATTCGCACCGTGTTCCCCCGCGATTACGCCCGCATTCATTAATCCCAAGTTGTTGTCATGCTCAGAATACTGATCGCCGAGTGCAAGCAGGAGGTATCCACCTTCAATCCGGTTAGGAGTGGATACGATATCTTCACCATTTATCGGGGGCTGGCGCTGGCCGAACACTATCGTGACACCCGGGCCGAGATGGGCGGCGCGCTGGCGGTATTCGACGCGGATGCCAGCGTGGAAATTGTGTCGACCTACGGGGCCTGCATGAAGACCTGCGGAGGCACCCTGACCGCCGATGCGTGGGACCGGATTGCCCGAGAGTTTGTCGCAGCGATACGGGACGCGGGCCCGGTGGACGCGGTGTATTTCAGCCTGCACGGGGCCATGGCGAGTGAGAACGAAAGGGACCCGGAAGGTTACCTGCTCGAGCAAACGCGCAAGCTCCTTGGCGCGGAAATTCCTATCGTGGTTTCGCTCGATTTACATGGAATCGTGACGGATCGCATGTTCGAACTCAGCGACGCGGTGGTGGCGCTACACACTTATCCGCACGTAGATTTCTACGAAACCGGAGCCCGGGCGGCGGCATTGTTGTTGCGGATTCTGCGCAAAGAAGTGCGACCGGTGTCGGCAAAGGTGGCGATCCCTGCGTTGGTGCGAGGTGATGAGCTGATCACGGCGACGGGTGCCATTCGCACGACGATTCAAGCAGCGCAGGACATCGAGGCCGCGGCGTGGGGGCTCTCGGCTGGGGTGTTTATTGGCAATCCATTTACGGATGTCCCCGATTTGCAAAGCTACACGTTTGTGATCACGGACGGCGAACCGGCCAAGGCGCAACGGGAGGCCCTGGCGATGGCCGAGGCGTTTTGGGCACAGCACGAAAAGATGCAGGTGCCGTTGGTTTCGCTCGACGAGATGGTGCTGCAATTAAACGCGGTGGATTCGGGCACAGTGGCCCTGGTCGATGCGGCGGATGCAACAAGTTCGGGCGCTTCGGGAGATAGCAATGCGATCTTACGCCAGTTGAAGGAGGCGGGATGCAAGCACCGCGTGTTACTGCCCATTGTGGATGCTCCGGCGGTCCAAGCCGC
>CAXBOL010000626.1:0-3700 GCA_963977295.1 uncultured Opitutaceae bacterium | reverse complement strand
AACCTAAAGACGTCATCCCTTGACTCCTGACAAATGCGATCTAAAGACGTCAAACGAGCCGAAAGGGTCCGGCTTTGTATTTTATAGGAAAACGATCATTCGCTTTTTTCCCCTGCTCCGCCATCACGACTTACCTCGAGCGATTCGCAGGGTTCCGCCTAGCGCGGAAGGCACTGCATCAACCTGATGCGATTCTAAAACTATGGCATCCGTTCTACCAGTTTCCGAAAGGAGCGCAGGGACATTGGGGAAATCGACTATTATTCGCCAGTACCGAAGCCGCGCCCGAATTCGGCGGCTTCATGGAAGGCGCGTTGGAAAGCGCGGAAAACGCCGCTAGCCTCGTGCCCTCTAACAACCCGTAGATGTAATACCTTGAATTAGGATAAATAGGCCGATTGGGCTATCGGGAATCCGACGGGGGACGCTCAGTTTTTACCGAGCGTTCGATTCCGTGAATCCAGCCAGTTCAGCCTGAAAAAATGTGGACTGCGGTTTCAACCAGCGGAGGTAGGCCAAGGCGACTCGATTGACCCAAGACACCGGGGTGCGCACGAGTAGCCAGGACAGGCACCTCAGTCGCCAACCGAGCTGGTGGGGTTTCATCCAGCGCTCATAATCGGCGCGTTGAAATCCGCCAATCGCACGTAGACGGATTAACCGACTGGGCTCTCGCCACGGTTCACGGGTAGTGATGCGACGCTTAGCCCTTTCGTCCAAGGCCGATACGCTCCAGACCAGTTTAGGCCAGTCAATCAACCACACCTTGAAAGACCGAGGGAACCAACCCGAAACACCGGTCCGGACGGCGATGCAACAGTGTGAAACCAAGGCAGTCGGGCCCGGGAAAGGAGCATGAAACACTCGCCAGACGTGGGCAAATTCGCTGCCCAAGAACCGATCATCCCGTTTGGCATGCCACTCAGTGCGCCGCACGATTAACGAAGCCACGTAGCTGCCCGCGATCAGAGTTTCGGCGGCGAAATCGCTAAATTGATCGGCCCGATACCGTCGACCGGCGGTTTCTCCGAATCGACTGGTCAACGGGACACTCATCGCCGCATCGCGATTTTCGTAGTTCACGACCACACAGTCGGGACCTTCGGCAAGCGCAGCCCGAATCGCCGCATAGGCACCGGGAAGCACCCAGTCATCGTCGGTGAACAACCAGCAATATTCTCCTCGGGCTAATTCCGTGGCCTTGATATAAGCGAGATCGATGCCTTCGGCCGGAGCTCGGCAGTAGGTGATCGGGGGTAAAGCGGCGCGCACACGCTCGAGGAGTCGTTCGGTCGAGTCATCCAAACTCGAATCCAAAATCACCAATTCCGATTCGGTGGGATCAAGCTCTTCGGCCAAGGTCTCAAGCGTTTTGGCAAGCGCTTCCGCCCGGTTCATCGTGGGGAGACACACGGAGAGTTTTGGCTGATTTATCATACGAAGAAGGGTTGGCTCACGGGTAGCTCGCTACCGGGTTCGGTTTGATCTGGCAGATACCAAATTTGATGAGTTTGCCGAAGGCCGCGAGAAACATTACGATAATCAGGGGAATTGGTAACTTCTAGGAGTAGTCCCGTATGTTGATCAGTCCTCGGAGCGAACCTGACGAATCAGGCTGCTACTGGTTCATTATGAGAGCTTTGCTACAAGAGGCCGGTTGCTGGTGATCTTTGGTGGGTTAGGATCGGAAACAGACTGCTGGCGGGCCAAGCTTTTGTCGCAGCGTCTTGCTGATGAAATTCATCGAACTCACACGTGGCTGCTTCGACCCACCATAAATCCATCAGTAATTGTTGATAATTTGGGGAGGGTGGCCCTTTTGCGGAGAAAACTGCGCCATGAAGGTCTCACTCTCTCTACCCGTCTAATCTTTCCTTCTTTTCCCATAATGATTCCTGCCGATTCCTCCTCCCATAAACCACAGCGCACCACGGCGTTTACGCTGGTGGAAATCATGATCGTCGTGGTCATCATCGGGTTGCTGGCCGCAATGGCGATTCCCGCCTTTAGTCGAGTCCGGGAAAAATCACGGAACACGACATTAGCAAACGATCTGCGCGCGTTCGCCCAAGCTTTTGAGACCTATGCCTTGGAGAATGGAACCTATCCGGTAGATGCCGATATCGGGATAATTCCACCCGAGATGGCCGGAGGTAAGAGTTCACTGGATACAAATAGTTTCGCCGCAACCACACCCATCGGGGGCAAATACGACTGGGACTACAATGTTTTCGGCGTTGTGGCGGCGGGTTCGGTCGCTGATGCAACCATCTCTGATGAACAACTCACTCGGTTCGACGCCACTTTCGACGACGGCAATCTTGCCACCGGAAGCTACCGCGGCAACACCGGCCGCTACTCCTTTATCCTTCAGCTGAACTAACCTCATCGATTCGATTCGGTCTGAAGCTAATCCGGAACCGGCAAGCCTGGATTTTTGCCCAAAGGTCGCTGCCTCCGGGCAGGTAACCAAAAGGTTCAGACCCGGACTTTAAAGTGATTTAGAGCCGACCGTCATACCCGACGGTTGGCTGGTTCGGTGCTTAAACCTTCGATCGCCACCAGTGACAAAACCGGTTCGATACAGCGATCGGTCTGCCGTGCATTACATCCGTCGAGTCCCGAAGGTATAACCGCCGTCCATCCGGTCTCTGACCCGGTCGTCCTCAAGGCGGTTGTCCGCTGCCCTCGATCTTCGCAAATTCAACCCATGCGAAACAAGGGCAATACATCCGCACGCGACGGCAACCTCGCCCTTTTCATGTGTATGGGAATGGCCGTGGGCACCGCGATGGGCGGCCTCTTAGATCGTCCGGGGATAGGCATCAGTCTAGGCATCGCCGCAGGCAGTCTGGCGTTCTTGATGCGTTCCCGGATTCGTAGACACAAACGCTAGAGACGCTTTACCCCCGGGAGGCCGCATGACGCCTGCCTTGCCGGTAGCCTATCATCAGGTTTGGCAAGGACAGCACTCTCCTCACCGCGCAAACCAGCTCGGGCACCACACACAAATTTTCCGATCTAACGCCCCGATCGTATCTAATCCATAGATAGAGCAAAACCTATTGGTGCATACCAAGCACTGGCCGTCTATCGTCTTGGAAGTGAAACCTTCCCCACGGAAACGTCGGATTCACCATTCCCCGCAATCCTTCCCTTGATTCCACTAGAACCCTGCCCGAAGCTTCTCATGTCCCCCTCCGTTCCCCAACTGCTTAAAGCTGCCACCCTCGCCAGCTTTTTCACCCTCGCCGCATCCGCTTTCGCTCAAGACGGCACCATCTACCCGCTCGAAGCGCCCGCTGAGCCCAATGCCATTCTGCTCCACACTGGCGGCGTCAAGGACCAGCCGTCCGCCGAGAGTTGGTTTCGCCAATGGGGTGAGCCCATGGCGCGCAATGTCTCGACCGCGACCCTTACTCCCTTCCTCCCCGACCCCGCAAAAGCTACCGGCGCGGCCGTCATCGTGGCACCCGGCGGCGGTTTCCGCTGGCTGTCGATGAACAACGAAGGCTGGAAAGTGGCTAAAGCGCTCGCGGACCGCGGCATCGCCGCCTTCGTGGTCAAATACCGCCTCATGCCCACCCCGCCCACCCTCGAAGGGCTTAGGGAATCGATGAACCGCACGTTTGCCTCCGTCACCCCGGCGACCGACAAGTCGTCCGAAGAACCCGCCCCGCCCCCTCGGCCGCGCTGGGAT
>CAXBOL010000625.1:0-3701 GCA_963977295.1 uncultured Opitutaceae bacterium | reverse complement strand
CTCCTGGCCCATGGCGCCGCGTTTGGATTCGTGGTGCGGTGCCAGCGCTACTTCAATGTATTTGGTCCCCGCCAAGATCCGGCATCGCCCTACAGCGGGGTGATCTCAATTTTTGACCGACGTTACCGAGAGGGCTTGGGCGTCAAAATCTTCGGGGATGGTCAGCAAACGCGTGACTTCATCTCGGTGCATGATGTGGCCCGGGCGAATGTATTGGCGGCCACCGCCGAGGGGGTGGTTTCAGGTTATGCCAATGTTTGCACGGGACACGCGACGTCGTTGCTGGATGTCGCGGCGGTGTTTGCTGAGCATTACCCCAAGGCGCCCGCTCCGGTTCATGCTGCGCCGCGGTTGGGCGACATTGTTCACTCGTTAGGTCGACCAGATCGGGCGAGGGAAGAACTCGGCTTCAAAGCTGAATGCAGCGTTCGCACTGGATTGGCGGAACTGATTCAGGTCGGTGGAGGATGAGAGTCTTTTTCACATTCCTCGGGGGATGTTTATCGGCGTTGGGCTCGATCGCGGCCGCCGCGTCATTCTACGTCAACTACGACGCGAATGTTCCTACGGGTCCGTTGCGGTTGAACCCGATCTCAATCGTGCATCAAGACGCGAAGGTTGATTTGGCAGCGGCGCACCAAGTGGGGCATCGGGTGTTGGCCTACCTGAGTGTGGGAGAACTGGCGAGCGATGCCTCTTATCGCGTCAAGGCACTGGAGCAAGGGCTTCGACTCCGCGGTCGAAACGAAATTTGGGGTTCAGACGTGCTCGATCTCAGTGATGTCCGTTGGGCTGATCTGTTGGTGGATGGGATCGCGGCAGCGGCGTTGGCAAAAGGCTATGATGGGTTCTTTTTGGATACGCTTGATTCCATCGCGCCGGCCGATCGTGCTGCGGGGGTCGCATTGGTGCAACGACTGAGAGCGTTGAACCCAAAAGGGATGATTGTGGCGAATCGAGGATTCGAATTGTTACCCACCTTGGGCAAGACCGTGGACGGAGTTTTAGTGGAGTCCGTTTTCGGCACCTTTGATTTCGAGCGACGGGTTTATCTTCCGGTCTCGGCCGGAGTGACTACCCAGCTGGTTAACCGATTGCGTGAACTGAAGCAAAACGGATTGCAGGTTTTTGTTTTGGACTATGCCGATCCTCAGAACGAACCGGAAGCGCGCCGTATTGCCCAACGCATCGAGGATGAAGGGTGGTCGGCATTTGTATCCACACCTGAGCTAAGGGGCACTGCGTTGGCGCCGTGGCGGGAGGTTCCACGTCGGATTTTTAGTTTCTATGGTAATTTGGCGCTTGAGCCGATCGATCAGCAAAAATGGCCGGCAGATTCGTTCACTTACAAATCGTTGCAGACGCCACTGGAGTGGATGGGCTACGAAATAGACTATGGTAAAGTGGAGGCCGGAGTCCCTTTGCCCGTTTTGGGAATTGAGACCACGGCCATCGTTTTACCTCGGGGGTGGGAGTTTCCCATCAGCGAAGAAATTCGCGTGCTCGACTGGCTGATCTTCCAAAAACAGGCCGGGAAAAAGATCCTCGTTTTTGGAGGACTTCCTTTTGCCGATGATATTCAGCGACGTCGCTTCATCCAGGAATTTGGGATGACGGGGACGGGGGTTGTGATTCTGCCGGTATTGAATTTGAAGCTGGAGGTGGCGGACCAAGAAATTTTGTCCGGAGCGGAGGTGAAAACACGACCACTCCCAACGGATTTTCTCGATCTTCAGGCCCCAAGTGGAAGCAGACTCATGCGATCCATCACCGGGCAATCGCCCGCCGGCAAACCTGTGCGAGTCGACTCCTTGTTCGGCACATCATGGGGCGGGGTGGCATTGGATCCTTATCTGACCCTCCAGCGTCCGGACTTCCGAGAACTTTGGAAAATAGACGTGTTTGCCTATCTTGAGGCCGTCTTGGGTCGAGTGCCGGCACCACTGCCTGATCCCTCCACTCGCATGGGGCGGCGGGCACTAATGAGTCACATTGATGGGGATGGTTTCATCAATAAAAGTGAGACCAGTTTGGGTAGTTACTCATCCGAAGTGGTGCGTGATGAGATTCTGAAAAAGTATCCGCTGCCGGTCACGGTATCAGTGATTGAAGCCGAAGTAAGGGGGTTGGTCGAAGGGGTTGATCCCGCCCTTGCTCCGAAGTTTGAGGAAATCGCCCGAGACATTTTCAAACTCCCTAACGTCGAAGTGGCATCTCATTCGTTTTCACACCCATTCACTTGGATCGATAATGATCGCACCGCCTATCTTTACAAACGGACCAACCTGAGTTTGCGGGTGCCTTACCCCAAGATGGATTTGGAAAGGGAAATCGAAGGCTCCGTCGGGTATATCAATCGGGAACTCGCTCCGCCCGGTAAGCCGGTAAGGGTATTTTTATGGTCGGGAAATTGTCGTCCACCGCCGGAAGCGTTAAAACGCGTGCACGCTTTGGGTTTAGTGGCGATGAATGGAGGGGACACGATTGTGTCGCGGAAGATCCCGACGCTAAACGGAGTTTCTCCACGCGCAATTCCGTGGGGGGATGAGTTGCAAGTGCTGGCTCCTAATCAGAATGAAAACGTCTACACCAATGACTGGGAGGGACCATTTTATGGCACGTTTGCCAATGTGATCGAAACGTATGAGCGCACTGAGTCCCCGCGACGGCTCAAACCCGTCGACATCTATTACCATTTTTACAGTGCGGACTACTTTTCGTCGTTGCGGGCGCTGCACGTCATTTACGACTGGGCGATGGCTCAGGATTTGCATGCGATCAAAGTCTCTGACTACGTGCAGATCGCGGCCGATTCTCGGCAAACGTCGATTTACGATCGAGGCAACGGCACCTTTGCGTTGGTTAATTCGGGCAAACTGCAAACTTTTCGATTGCCGACAGGTTGGGCCCCGCAGATCGACCTCGCCTCGAGTCCAGGCGTAATCGGTTGGACCTCTCAACCGGGTGAAGCTTACCTACATACTTCGGGTTTGCCCGTGAGCATCGTGAGATTAGAGAAGGACGGGATTCGTGCGGCACAACTTCCCCATCTCGACTCTGCGACCGGTCCGATTGTTTTTGAGGAGATGTCCGAGCGGGGAATGAAGTTTAGCGTTCATGACTTTCGCCCGGTGAAAGTCCGATTGGCGGGCTTTCAACCTGATCAGGTGATCACGGTAAAAATCGATGGTCTGGAAACGGAACAGCACGCCTCGGCGGTGGGCGGGTTAGCCTTTGAAGTGGGTGTCCAGTCCAAGGTCGAAATTATGGGCAAGTGAGGACATGAACCAGGCCGGTAATCTTAACCCCAAACGCATTTTCTCATGGCCGCAATTGGTGGGCGTGATGGTCGCCTGTGCCCTGACACTGTATTTACTGGTGCCGGATGATCCTTCGCTGTTGGAGGATTTGGTGCGTGATCAGAGGGTTTCAGAAGCGCGGCGAGTGCTGCGAAAAGTGAAGCCTCAGCAGCGAGAGCAAGAGCCCCTAAGGTATGCAATTGCGGAGCAAAAATTGGATCAAATCGAAGTTCATGATGCGGGCGATCGGGCGGACTATGATACGTATCTTGAGCAATCGTGGCAGCGTTGGGAGCAGCAGAGCTTCGCCGCGGCTCTGTTGACAATCTGGATCGATGACCTCCCCCGGGTGGCAAGGGTGGAAAACCTCTGGGATGAATTCTCCCCGCGTTGGGATCAGAT
>CAXBOL010000624.1:0-3705 GCA_963977295.1 uncultured Opitutaceae bacterium | reverse complement strand
AATCAAAGCCGCCCTCGGCGCATTTCCTTTTCCCACTTTCTGGGGCCCCCTCGCGGGCATCAAATCCTCCGAGTGGATCGCCGCGTCAGCCCGTTGGGTCGAAGAAAAACACCAGCCTGACCTATCGCTCGTTTACCTACCCCACCTCGATTATAACCTCCAGCGCCTCGGTCCTAACGACCCCAAAATGGCGGCCGACTACCGCGAGATCGATCGCGTCGCAGGCGACTTGATCGAATTCTACCAACAACGCGACATCAGGCCCATCGTGCTCTCCGAATACGGCATCACGGCGGGCAATCGCTCGATCGCGCTCAACCGTGTTTTCCGCGCCCAAGGCTGGATCACGATCAAAGACGAGATGGGCTTGGAACTGCTCGATTGCGGCGCCAGCAAAGTTTTTGCCATCGCCGATCACCAGATCGCCCACATCTACGTCAACGACCCCGCCCTGCTCGCCCAAGTCCGCACCGTGGTTGAATCCGTGGAAGGCGTGGCTCGCGTGCTCGACTCCACCGAACAAGCCGCCGAAGGCCTCGATCACGCCCGCTCCGGCGACCTCATTGCCTTCTCCACCGAGGACGCGTGGTTCAATTACTACTACTGGGACGACGACCGCAAAGCCCCCGACTTCGCCCGCTGCGTCGATATCCACCGCAAATACGGCTACGATCCCGTAGAACTCTTCGTCGACCCCGCGATCAAACTCCCAAAGCTCAAGATCGCGACGAAGCTCCTGCGCAAGATCCTCGGCTTCCGCATCCTGATGGACGTCATCCCGCTCGACCCATCCTTGGTCAAAGGCTCCCACGGCACCGTCCCCGCCGACACCGCCGAATGGCCCGTCCTCCTCGGCCTCGGCACAACCGAAGCCGACGCCCCCATCCCCGCCACGGAAGTCCACTCCCGCCTCCTCACTGCCTGCGAACGATAGGGTCAAACACGCTGAGCCGCCAACCGACCCCGTCGGACCACTCTCCTTTCCCGCTTGTATCAAGAGCCCCCTGCGTAGGAGCGGGCAGAAGATCCCCGAGGCCCGACAAATCACGACATGACTGCATCTCAGCGCGGAGATACGTTTCAGGAAATCAGGAGTAACGCCGCGGCAGGCGTGAGAATCTTTACGGGAGCACAAATTTCAGGCGGGAAATGAGCGGTGTTGCCGGTGACGAGGATTTGGTCACGGGTGACCAAGGCGACCGCGAGGAATACTTCGTCGTCCGCATCGGGTAGTGCCGGAGCCAGACTCGGCGTAGCTTGATCCACGGGCCCGAAGGCGGATAAAAGTGACGTGACGACAGCCGGGGAGAATTTGAACTTCGGACGCGCCAGCACATCACGATATTCTGCCAGCATCTGGGCCGACCACGCTAGCCGCACTTTCCCATCGATCGCGAGTCTCATGACCCGGTCGCAGGGGCCTCCCGCCGTCAATGCCGCCGAAACGAGCACATTAGTATCAACCACCCAAACCCGCGACCTCATGCCCCTTTAGTCTGAGCTATTCCAGCTCTGCGTAACTTACGGGCCTCCGCAATTTCCTCGTCGATCTCCGCCATCGTCAGCCCGCTAGCCCCGGAGATCGCAGCTTCGGCTTGGGCGGCATCCAACGCTCGTCCCAAAAGCAATCGTCGGAGTGCATCCAAATCTGCCTCCACCCCTTGGCCGCTCGTGGGAATCAAATACGCGGCGGGCACCCCATTTTGGGTGATAATTTGGGGTCCCTCTGACTTCACTTTGCGCATCACTTGCCCCGGTTGCTTCGAAAGCTCACGTGTGGAAACGAAAGAAACCATCCCCGATGGTATCGGACACTTGTCCGACAGGGTCAAGTGCCTTCATCGAAGACCAACAAACCTGCGTAGGAGCGAGCTTGCTCGCGATCACCCCGTCAGATTGGAGGCCGCCCGGACGTCACGGATCCGGATGGACGGAACGCAGACAAAATCGCGAGCCAGCTCAGCTCCTACCCGGGGAACCGGCTCCTCACCGCGTGCCAACGATAACTTGAAAAGGGCTCCAAAACAAATTGACCCCACCGTTCCGACCAAGTCGTTTCGGACCATGCGCGTGACATGGATCAACTGGGGCTGCGCCCTCATCCTCATCGCAGGTTTGGCCTTGATCGAACCGCCGCGCAACCAGGCGATCCGCGGAGCCCTGATCATCCCCCATCCCGTGGCATGGGTGCCCGACGTTGAAGTGATAGAGCTAGGGTCGTATCCACGTCCCATGACGACCAACCCGCGGGCAATGATCGGTATGCTAAGGCGCGATGCGTTTTGGCATGAATGGCTAGCCGATGTCACCCCCAACGAACGCGCTGAGATCACCTTCCGCTTGGTTAAAGTGGAACATCACCATCGCCCGGTCGACGGCGTCGAAATTCAAGTGCCGCACGACCAACACGCGTTGATTCACCGCATTCATGCGGGGTTACAGGCACAGTTAAATGCGTGGCGCGAAGCCGATATCGCCAGAGTCCGTGGCCCCCTGCAAAGTCGTCTCGAAGAAAGTTCGCAGGCCTTGGTCAAATTGGAAAAACGCTTCGATGGTAGCGAAACCACTAAGCGCCAAATCAATCTGGAACGCCATCTGGTCGCCAAGATTGAAAGCAGCCTTCTCGCCTGGGAATCCTCGTGGACTCCACCGCCCCCACTCCCTTTCGAGCTACGCTGCGAAGGTGCCCATCACTGACCCAATCGGGCAACCCCGGCCTCAACTCCAACAACCGAGGTGAATACCGAAAACTAAGACACTCCAATCAGAACTCTGACTGATTCAGGTATTAACCACGAAAAACTACGCTACCGCTCGGTCGCGCTGAACTCACCTAATACCAATGCCTGTTAGCTAATGGACTATCCAACCAAGTCTGAAAAAATAAATAAATAGCTAGCCCACATGTATTTGAGATCTTCTTCGTTTCCTCAGTTTCCTCCTGTAAAATCTGATTGCTTCGGGCTGATGGTATAAATGGCTTGAAGGCGAAACGGTAGTGAAGCCATTCGTGCCTGGCCCGCCATAGCCTTGGCGCCGGTGGGTCCATGCCAGGCCCTTCACTTCGTTCATAGACGTGGTTAAAAAAACACCGACGCTTCTTCTCCCGCCACCGATGAAACAACGACTCCCAAACAAAAGCACGGCTCCGCAAATAATCATACCGCAATACTCGTAGTCGCACTTACCTCGACGATGCGTTACAGAAATCTGTGAGCCATTCGGCAAACTCGGGGTCTAAGCCTCCGAAACCACTGCACCAGCTATGATTATTACGAGAAAAATTGGGGCCATTCTTCGCGGGAAAGCCACGCCGTTTCAACTTGCCGCGGGTTGTGCCCTTGGTGCTGCTCTCGGCTTTGTCCCCGGCTTTTCAACCGCCCCGGGCCTCACCGTGGCGCTCGTCTTCCTGCTCGTTATCATCAACGCAAATCTGTTTCTCGCGGCAATGGTCGGCATGGCCGCCAAGCTCGCTTCCTGGGTGTTCCTTCCCGTCAGTTTCGCCATCGGACGCCTCCTCCTCGATGGACCCTTATCAGGATTATTTCAATCCGTCGTCAACACGCCGATATTGGCCCTCCTCGGCGTAGAAAACTACGCTACCACCGGCGGTTTTGTGCTCGGTCTCCTCTTCGGCGGAATCCTCTCGTTGCTCGTCATTCGCGGGATTACCCGCTTCCGACTCCGCATGGCGGATGCCACCGC
>CAXBOL010000623.1:0-3710 GCA_963977295.1 uncultured Opitutaceae bacterium | reverse complement strand
TTTCATGCCTGAGTCGGCGAGTCGGTCGATGTTGGGGGTCTCGTGAAACGTGCTGCCATAGGCGCCGATGTCCGCCCAACCGAGATCGTCGACGAGGAAAAAGACGAAATTGGGTTTCGGTGCAGCCGAGAGCGTCGATGCGATGGAAAGCCCGATGAGGGTAAAACACGAAAGGAAGAAACGACGCATATGCGGACGGGGTCGGGGGGAGAACAACGTGGATCGAAGATCTGATCCGATTTCTAAGAAATCGGGGTGGATGAACTTCTCCAGCCCAAATCCCGGCACCGCTCCTTAACCGATCAGTTCGGGAATGACCTGGCCCCCAAACTGACTAAGCTGTTTGTAACGACCGCCATGGAAATAGGTGAGCTTGTTGTCGTCCAGGCCGAGGAGGTGGAGCAGGGTCACATGCACATCGCGGATCGGATGCACCACGTCGACGGCGCGGCCGCCGATTTCGTCCGTGGCGCCGACGACAGTGCCTTTTTTCACGCCACCGCCGGCGAAGAGCATGGTCATGGCGTCCGCGTTGTGGTCGCGCCCGAGCGAGTAAACGCCGCCGCGTTTGTTATTGTCGGGCGTGCGGCCAAACTCACCGGTCCAGATGACCAAGGTGTCGTCGAGCATGCCGCGTTGTTTGAGATCGCGGATGAGGCCGGCCATGGGTTTGTCGACACTCTTAATGCGCGACGAGTGGCCGCGTTCGAGGTAGTCGTGACTGTCCCAACCGCCACTGAAAATTTGCACGAAGCGGACCCCTTTTTCGACGAGTCGGCGGGCGAGTAAACACTGGCCTCCGAACAAGGACGTTTCTTTTTCGTCCATGCCATACATCGACTTGATGTGATCGGGTTCGTTTTTGATTTCCACGATTTCGGGCACCTCCATCTGCATGCGATAGGCAAGTTCATAACTCTCCATACGGGCGGCGAGGTCGGCATGCTCGGGGTGTTGGGTCGCATGCTGATGGTTGAGCATGGCGAGTTCATCGAGGAAGCGGCGCTGATGCTCCCGGGATTTGAAAGGTTGCCCGTTGAGGTCGAGAATCGGGGAACCTTCGGTGCGCAGGCGGGTGCCTTGATAGTGGGCCGGCAGAAAACCGTTGGACCAATTGGCGGAACCGCCCTGAGGCATCGCTCCCTCCGTCATGACGACGAAGCCGGGAAGGTTTTGGTTCAACGAGCCGAGCCCGTAAGTCGCCCACGCGCCGAGGGACGGATCGGCCCCGAGTCGACTGCCGGTGTTCATGTGAAACAGGGCTTCGGGATGGTTGAGGGACTCGGCCATGCAGCCGCGGTAGTTGCAGAGCTCGTCGGCGATGTAGGGATCGGCCATGTGTTGCCATTGATCGCTCATCTCAATGCCGGAGTTGCCGACTTTGCGGGATTGGAACGGGCTGCCGACGTAGAAGCGAAAGCCGGTGGCCAGGCCTTCTTTGCGCTTTGATTCCGTTTTGTGGAATTTCTGCAGCATGGGCTTGGGGTCAAACGTATCCATGTGTCCAGGACCTCCCTCCATGAAGAGCATGATCACGTTCTTGGCTTTGGCCGGAAACATCGGGTTCTTCGGCGCGAGTGGACCAGGTGCGACGATGCCGGATTCGCCGGCGAGCAGATTGGTGAACGCGACGGACCCCATGGAGGCGCCTAAGCCGTAGAGAAATTGACGGCGGGTGAAGGCGTTGGAGACCGGACGGGAGCAGAGGGGCAAATTCATGGCGAATCAGTAGGAGTAGATGAACTCGTTGGTATTGAAAATCAGCAGACAGATATCGGCTAGGGCGCGGGTGTCCGGGGAGACATCGGCGGCCTTGGGGTCGGGCTGATAGACTTCGTAGTTCGGGAGAATTTCCTCGTAGTCAAAGGGCTGACCGGAGAATTCCTCAACGAGGGTGCGGGTGATTTGGGTCGGATAGGTCACCGGTTCCGGGGTGATGCCGCGATGGTAGTCCTGCATCTCCCGGGCATACTTGAGCAGCGATCGTTTTTCGGGAATGGAAGGCTGGCGATTGAAGGCGAGCTCGAAGGCGACTTTGATTTGGTCTTCGAGGGACGCCGCCTCCTGTTCCAAGCGTAGGGCGAAGGCGATGGAGCGATCGGTCATCACATCGCTGTTCATCATAGTAAAGGCTTGAGGTGACACCGCTGCGTCGTCGCGTCGTTCGCAGGCGTCGTTGGGATTGGGCTGGTTGAAAATTTCCAAAAACGGATCCGGTAGACCCCGGACGCGGTAGGCGTAGATGCTGCGACGATTCCGATCTTCCGGTTTGATCGAGGGCTGGTAGGCCGGGGCGATGGAGAATTGAATCATGCGCGGTTGAAGGGCGACCTCCCGATTCATCTCGGGCATGATGGGCAGGCCTCCGACCTCGGGATTAAGTTCGCCGGTGATGCGCAGCATCGAATCGCGAATCTCTTCGGCGGAGAGTCGTCGATGGGGATAGAATGCGAGCAGCTCGTTGTTGGGGTCGGTGTTGGCGAGTTCGGCCTGTTGCGGATGTTGGGCCGACATTTGATATGCCGCCGAGGTCATGATCAGTTTGTGCAGTCTTTTGAGTTTCCAGCCGTGCTCCACGAAGTCGGCGGCCAACCAATCGAGTAGTTCGGGATGGGTGGGCTTTTTGCCTTTGGCCCCGAAGTTAACGGGATTGCCCGCGATGGGCCGGCCGAAGTGGTGTTGCCACACGCGGTTCACAATCGTGCGTGCGGTCAGAGGGTTGCGGGGATCAGCGACCCAATGGGCGAAGGCGAGACGTCGGCCATCGAGGTCTTCCGGGATCACGTAGGGGTCGTCCGCCTCGGGATCGACAGGAACGCCAAGGGCGCTAAGCACGCCGGGTTGCACGCGCGCGGCGGGGGCTTGCAGGGAGCCGCCGGTGAAAATGAAACTCTCGACCGTGCCATTCGAGGTTTGCGCGGGCATGCGCAGTTTGCGCGAGTTGAGAAACTTCGGATCCGGCCCGTTATACACGCTCTGCACCATGGGTTCGTAACGTTCGAGGCGGCGGTTCCAAATCCACTCATCCTGCGCCCGCACCTTTAGTCTGCCTTGTTCGGTGTAATCCAATCCGGCGTGACGAGGCGGCTTGAGTTCATCGGGCATCTCCTTTCGATCGTCGGCCGAAACATACGGCAGATCGTGCGCCGCATACCACGCGCGGTCGGCAGCATCGCTCTTGGCTTTGAGTTCGTTGTTTTTGGCGGACGCGAAGGCCAGGAGTTTTTCCACCACGGCTTTTTCTTCGGCCATGCGGTTTAGATTTTCTTCGGGTAGAAAAGGAGCCTCTCGTTCGGCCAATTGCGTGCCCGCGAAGGTTGCGTAGACCCGATAGTAGTCGAGCGTGGGCAGCGGATCGAATTTATGATCGTGGCATTTGAAACACCGCATGGTGGTGGAAAGAAACGTCTGTCCGACGGAGTTCACGACGTCGTCGATATAGAGCTGGCGGGCTTCGGGCACCAGGACCATGGCGGGATCCCATGATCCCATGCGAAGGAAACTAGTGGCGATGAGGAGTTCGGGGTCGCGTTCGGCTTCGGGTTGGCTGCTCCAAATCTCATCTCCAGCGATTTGTTCGACGATGAATTGATCGTAGGGTTTGTCGGTGTTGAGGGAGCGGATGACATAGTCGCGATAGCGCCACATGTTCGAACGCTCGTAGTCGTTGGACATGCCGGCGGTGTCGGCATAGCGCGCGACATCGAGCC
>CAXBOL010000622.1:0-3711 GCA_963977295.1 uncultured Opitutaceae bacterium | reverse complement strand
TCGCTGGATAAGCAGGACATCCCGGTAGGGACCCAGAATGCCGCGGGTGTTCGCCGTCGGGTCATAGCGGCGGGCATCCTGGAGGAGTTGCGCGTGGAGTTCGGAAGAGGCCATTTAGCCGCATAGTGCCAAACTTATGGGTTTAAGTAAATCAAAAAACCTATGGGTTATAGTGACGATGTAGTGGTGAGGTAGTGGTGGTCGAGTGGTGAGGTAGTGGTAAAGTAGTGGCGGAGTAGTGGTGGAGTAGTGAAACGTCCTAACCAAAGTTAGGGGTGGCGTGTCCCAACTTGTATGAGTAGGGACTGGGGGGCGGATGCTTTCATTGCCTCGGATGTTTGAGGCAAAAGAGTCATGAGCATTGGAGGTAAGTGCCTTCATTTTCTGCGCTTCAAGGGTGTCGATCTTGGAGTTAAGTTTAATTCAGACTGGTAAAACCTATGGGATTATGCGTAATTAAATCCTGTGATCAGATTCGATAAACCCTGTTTGTTAGTTGGTGGTGCCGTGGAGTATTTCCGCGAGCACATGCAGGTGGGAGATTATCTCACGGAAGGAGATCGGGTGGAGATGACCTGGTATGGAGAAGGCGCTAAACGGCTTGGCATGGACGGGGTGTGCCGGTTGCAGGATTTCGAAAAACTATGCCGTGGTGTGCATCCGATCTCGGGAGAATCGCTCATGGTTCGGAACAAGGGCGTTCATCGGCGGGTGTGTTTCTTCGGTCAGATTTCACCGCCCAAGGACGTCTCATTACTTTACCTGGTGGGACAGGATCGGCGCATCGAAGGATGGTGGCAGAACGCGGTGCGTGAGACATTGGTGGAACTCGAGGCCGTGACCTCGACACGGGTTCGGCGAGGCGGAGTGTGCGAGGATCGAGTGACAGGAAACATGGTTGCAGCGGTGGTGACCCACGACGCCAGTCGGGCTCTTGACCCACAGTTGCACACCCATGTGTGCATCATGAATGTGACCTTTGATCCGGTGGAGAACCGGTGGAAAGGCGTCCAACCGTCCGCGTATTTTCAGAATCAGGGCTATTTGCGGGAAGTCTGTTACAACAAACTCGCAAGTTACATGATGGGCGCCGGCTACCAATTGGAGTCTGCCCGCAGCATGGGTTTCAACGTTGTCGGAGTGCCGGCTGAATTGAGAAACCGATTCAGTAAAAGAAGGCAGACCATACTTGAACGGTCGGCGTTGGTGGGGCTGAAAACCCAGGACGCTTTGCAAACGATCGCGGGACAGACCCGCACGAAAAAAAGTCACGTAAAGACGAGTGATCTTCGGGTCGGTTGGATTGAGGAGGCCGGTGAAGAATTGTCTGCGCTAACCAAAACGGTGAATTCAGCGCAGAATATGTCCGAGAGACGAGATGGGTATTCTCCCAAGGAGGCGACTGCGTCGTCCGAGGCCCATGTATTTGAACGCTGCTCGGTAGTTGAAAAGAACGTGCTGATTAGAGAGTCATTGGTGGCAGGCCGGGGGCGAGTGGATCTGAAGGATCTCAAACGAATCGTTTCGGACCGAATTAAATCGGGTGATTTGGTGCGTCAAGGATCCCAGGTTGGATCCAAAGCGGGGCTCTTGGCCGAAGAGGAATTTGTCGGTTGGGCGCGATCGGCATCCCCGTCCGGAGGGACCTGGGGAGAAATTCCTCCCATGGATGGATTGGGGCAGGATCAAATCGCGGCCGTGACAGGCGTGTTGGATGCGCGGGCGAGAGTTCTTATTTTGCAAGGAGACGCGGGCACGGGAAAGACCACCAGCCTTAAGGCCATCGTTGCCGGTATCGAACAGGGCGGGGGGCGTGTGTTCGGCTGCGCACCGTCGTCCGGTGCTGCCGATGTGTTGCGGCAGGAGTTGACGGCGGACGCCGATACTTTGCAGCAACTGCTCATCAATGAATCGCTACAACGTAAGGCACGTGATCGGGTGATATTGGTCGACGAGGCCGGACTGATCTCGGTCAACGAAATGCGCGATCTTTGCCGACTGGCGGCGAGAAATGGGAATCGTCTTCTGTTGGTCGGGGATACCAAACAGCACACTTCCGTGGAGGCGGGCGACGCGTTGCGCTGTTTCAAACAGTTTTCGGAGGTTCCGGTTTTTCAACTGAAGGAGATTCGGCGGCAAAAGGATCCGGGTTACCGGGAGGCGGTGCGTCATCTTGCACGGGGCGATGCGGTGGCGGCGTTCCGGCAATTCGAGCAGATGGGGGCGGTGAAGGAAATCCCTGACCATGGACTGCTGTTTCAAGCGGCGGCGGAAGATTACGTTCGAACCGCCCGAAACGATAAAAGCTGTCTGGCGATTTCCCCGGTGTGGTCGGAAATCCACGATTTCACCGATGCGGTTCGAGGTCATCTCTGGTTGGCCGGTTTGTTGAGCGGTCCGGAGAAGCAGATTGAAACGGTGTATCCCATGAAGTGGACCCGCGAAGAATGCCGGCGCCTCGAAAACTATCAGGTGGGCGATGTGCTGACCTTTCATCGTGCGAGTGATATTTTTGAGAAACATGAGCGGGTGACCGTCGAGGGCCGGCGAGAGCGGGAATTGGTGGTTCGGTCGGCGTCTGGAGAAGCCTATGCATTCGATCCGCGAAAAAATTTCGGGTTTGAGGTCGGGCTGTTAAAACCGATCCCGGTGGCGGTGGGAGACCGGCTGTTGTTGCGGGCGAATCTTAAAGAATCGGAACTGCGCAATGGCGACTTGGTGAGTGTCGCGGAGTTGGGGGAGGATGGCGGTATTGGACTCTTGGACGGGCGAAAAATCCCGGCTTGGTTTCGCCAATTCTCCTATGGTTACGCCACCACGTCGCACTCCGCCCAGGGGAAGACGGTGGACCGGGGAATCCTGATCATGGCGGACGAGGGAATCGCGGCCGGAAATCTGAAACAAGCCTATGTGTCCAATTCCCGGTTTAGGGAGAGCCAAGTCATTTACACGTCGGATCGCGAATCGGCCAAGGACGCGATGATGCGGCCGGGGGATCGAAAACTCGTTCACGAGATCCTGCCGGAAACCATGGTCAAACCCCGTTTGGCGGCGGTCGATCATCCCCCGTCGGTTTCGGTCAACGTGACCAGATAGAAAACCGGAGTCACAAAACAACGAAACGCCGAGTTAACCATGGGTATTCACCATCATCCCAATCAGGAACCACTGCTGGCCCCTCCGGCGCATTCGTGGGGCGAGGTTGCACCGGATGGTGTGATCGCGCGGGTGTTCCGAGTGGTGCTGGGGGACCGAGTGGTTTCGTTTCCCGTCGCGGAGTTGCGACGGTGGGAGCATGTGGTCGGGAATCCCGAGACGCTCGAAATCTGGGCAGGAACGGAGTGGGTTCGAATCGAGGGGCGGAAGCTCACTCAAATCAGAGAGGCACTCGATAATTCAAAGCTCATCGAAGTGCGTCAGAATACGTCTTCACCCGTGGTGCGAAACTGTCCCTTGATCCGGCGAATCTCCGTGGAAAAACGTGAGTGAAGACGTGGGTAGTTTATCGGAGGAGGACCGCATGGCTGGTAGACGATGATCGCCCTCCGAGAATCAGCCTCCAAACCCAATCTCCGATCATTGCGAAGAGTGTCCGATCATTGAGCGATGAAGACCGGGTGATTCGTTATCTTTGGCAAGTGGGAGAAGCGTCCCCGGCGGCACTGCGAACATTCCTGCGATTGCCCAAGACCAGCGCCTTCCGCGTATTGA
>CAXBOL010000621.1:0-3711 GCA_963977295.1 uncultured Opitutaceae bacterium | reverse complement strand
AACGCCTACCACGTGCCAAATCTGCGCCTCGAGACCGCGCCCACCCATGCCTATGTGCGCATCGGCTGGCTTCGCTCGGTTTGTAATATTTTCCACGCCTTCGCCGCGCAATCCTTTGTGCATGAACTGGCCGTCGCAGCGGGCAAAGATCCCAAGGATTTTCTGCTCGAGCTGATTGGGCCGGATCGGGTCATCGATCTGTCCCGCACCATTGATCCGTATTTTAACTACGAAGATCCCATCGAAAAATATCCCGTGGATACCAGTCGTCTGCGCCACGTCACCGAAGAGGCGGCGAAGCTTGCTCAATGGGGTCGTCCTTTGAAGCCCGGTCGCGGGCTCGGCATCGCGGCCCACCGCAGTTTCCTTACTTATGTCGCCACCGTGGTCGAAGTCGAAGTGTCAGCCAACGGAGATCTTCAGGTCATCGGCATGTGGACCGCAGCCGACGCCGGCACCATCGTGAACCTCGACGCCGTCACCGCTCAATATGAAGGCGGCGGCATTTTCGGGATCAGTTGCGCCCTTGGGGCCATCACCGCGTCAGCGGGACGCATCGATCAGAGCAACTTTCACGACTACCGGGTTGCCCGCATGACGGACACACCGCTCAAAGTTCACCTTAAAGTGATCGAGAGCACCGCGCCGCCCGCCGGCGTCGGCGAACCCGCTACTCCCCCCGCCGCCCCGGCGTTGTGTAACGCGATCTACGCCGCTTGCGGCAAACGCATACGCTCACTCCCAATTGGCGACCAACTCAAAACCTAATCGGTTTTCCCCTATCGTCTAAAAAAACCGGGCCGGCTGAGGCCGAGCTCAAAACCGTCCCAGCGTCATCCTGCCCGTGGTGACGCTACCGGGCGGTCTTCGCATCCAGTTACTCCGGTGAGCAAAGTTCAACCAACCGGAGTGCGGAGCTGCAGCCCGCACTGTTTCGGCCTGCTTAGCTTCAACTCCGTCTTCTCCCCGGAGAGAAAAGCTGCGCAGGCAGCGAGAATGGATTCGAACCACGGTCCAACGGATTTTTCACGATCTTTCAACTTGCTCGACGGCATCCCTCCAAACGCACTGGACGGATGCCCGTCGCCACCTCCGATTCCAACCCTTCATGGGGATGTTACGAACGTCTCCTGCCCACGGAAATTGAGGCAATTCACGATGCGTCGCCCGTGGCCTATTTGCCGTGGGGGGCCCTCGAGTATCACGGCAAACATGCTTCAGTCGGCTTGGACGGTCTTAAAGCGCACGGTCTCTGTCAAGGACTCGCGGCGGCGGTCGGTGGCTTGGTGCTGCCCCCCATCTACATCGCGGCCAACACCATTAAAACGGCGCCTGATTTGGAATTCCCGCGCCACTCTCTCGATTTTAAGGAATCCACGGTGCGCCTCCTCACCGCCGAGCACTTCGATCAACTGGCGGACGAAAAATTCAAGGTGGTCTTCACGCTTTGCGGACATGTGGGACAACCTCACTATGACCTGATTAAAGCCGAAGCCGGGGCGGCGAGCCTGCGTCACCCGCAGACTACGTTCATCGCCACGTCCGAGACCGATCTGGTTTCACCCGACTTGTTCATCGTCAATCACGCCGCTCTCGGCGAGGTCGCGCTCCTGATGGCATCCGACCCCGATTGCGTGAAGCTTGACCGTCTCCCCACCGACCGCGTCCCCTCTCTCAATGAAGACGCCGTCTGGGGACCGGACCCCCGCACTGCGACCGCCGAGAAAGGCCGGACCTACGCCGCGGCGTTTATTGCGGCCGCGAGCGAGAAAATCCGCACTGCGCTCGCCCCTCAAAACTAAACTCCGTTCCCTTCTAACTATGAAAACCCGCCCCCTTGGACGCACTGGAATTAACGTAAGCGAAGTCGGCTTTGGCACCTGGGCCCTTGGCTCCCCCGTTTACGGTAGCGTAGGATCCACCGAGGCCCACGACGCCGTGCGCGCGGCGCTCGATGCCGGCATTACGTTCTTCGATACGGCCCCCCTCTACGGCAGCAAAGAAGAGGACGGCATCGCTGAAACCGTGCTCGGGCGAGGGCTGGGCGCAGATCGCGATCGGGTCACCATTGCCACCAAATTCGGGCGTTATCCGACGCGAGGCCACCTCAACACGTTCTTCAACGCCGAAGGCGTCACCACGTCCGTCGAAGACAGCTTGCGTCGTCTCGGCACCGACCGCATCGACGTCTTGTTTTTCCATTCCCCGTTTGGACCCGATCAAATCGAAGACAACGTCTGGCAGGCCCTCGAAAACCTAAAGTCCAGTGGCAAAGTGCGCTTCGTCGGTCATTCCATTTCCCTCTTCGAACAAACGGAAGGGATGGCCCGACAATGGGCGGCGGAAGCCAAGATCGATGTGGTTCAACTGGTATACAGTTTGATGAACCGTGAAACCGAACAGCTCATGAGCGACTTGTCCGCCCAAGGCATTGGCATCGTCGCCCGCGAATCCCTTGCCAACGGCTTTCTTTCGGGCGCCTTCACCCCGGAAACCGTTTTCGCCCCGGGCACGATTAACGCCCGCTATTCCCGCGAAGAAATCGCGGAGCGCGTCGACGTCGCCGACGCCTACAAGGCCTTGCTGGTCCACGGAGACGTTTCGTCACTGGCCCAAGCCGCACTGCGTTGGGTGCTGGACAACCCCCACACGAGTTTGGTGCTTTCCGGGTCACGACACCGGGCCGAAATCGTCGACAGCGCTCAAGCCTCCGACTTGCCCCCCTTTTCCGCCGAACAGCTGGCCGCAGCGCGAGCGCTGCACACCAAGGATTTTCCGCCCGCGTAAGACGGAACGATGCAGGCTAACCCGCAAATCACGTTGACCGGTAGGTAGGGCGTGACCGCTGGGCGCGCCGCCGAATAACGGACGGCCTCGCGCACCGCGGACGGCCCAGCGGTCCGTCCCTACTTTATACCAATTTCCCTTAACTAATGGACCATCAAACGAAGTCTAATAGCATAAACAAGTAACTGGCTCACATGTATTTGTGACCTTCTTCGTTTCCTCTTTTTCCTCCTGTAAAATCTGAATGCTTCGGACTGATGGTATTATCGGCACACCAACACCCCAATACTTCTGGCGACTGGCCTCGGCCGGAATCACCGTCCCGTCCATCCGCCGCCCGGATTGCGCTTTAATCCCCAATGATTATGCGCCAATTCTTAGGACATTCGCGCTTAATTAATGCCTTCTGATTCCTCCAACCCACATCTTCTCGACCACCTCGCTCGCATCGGGGTCGCCCCCCCGGAGGCAATCGAGTTATTGGATTACGTGGAGGATTTGCTGCTCTGGATCAAGGACGCAGAGGGGCATTATCAATGGGTGAACACGGCGTTTCTCCTCAATTTCAACAT
Source organism: uncultured Opitutaceae bacterium (assembly GCA_963977295.1). GTDB lineage: Bacteria > Verrucomicrobiota > Verrucomicrobiia > Opitutales > Opitutaceae > Actomonas. The sequence continues at coordinate 352 of CAXBOL010000621.1, read as the reverse complement.
TGCAAATCGAGCCGAGATCATCGGCCACACCGATTTCGACATCTGCGGTCTCATGCCAGCCAACCAATATCGCATCGACGATGAACGAGTGCTGGCTGGCGAACGCATTCGCTCCCGCGTCGAACTCGTCGGACGCTTCGATCACACCTCGCGCTGGTGTCGCACCTCCAAGATTCCGTTGCACAACGAAGCCGGAACCGTCGTCGGCACCATGGGCATCACGCGTCCCATCGAAAAACTTTCCCAGGCCGGCTCGCAGGATTCGCCTCTCAGCGCCGCGATTCGCCACGTCGGTCAAAACTTCAACGCGACCCTGACCAATTCCGAACTCGCCAAAATTTGCGGCCTCTCG
>CAXBOL010000620.1:0-3713 GCA_963977295.1 uncultured Opitutaceae bacterium | reverse complement strand
AAGGCATTGCGCATGAGTTTCGTGTGATCTCGGGCCATCAGTGCGGCGCTTTCCACCCACTCGCGTTGGGCTTCACCCATGTGCTTAGTCGAGGCTAAGAGTGAGGCGTAGCCATTGAGGCCCATCAAAGCTCCACCCAACACGTCGTGCAACACCTTCCTTAGGGTGTGATTGCCCGGCTGACCGTTGAGCAGTTCTTTGATCCGGTGAGAAGAAGCTGCGAGTTTGGCCTGATGGTAGTCTTCGACCAGATGTCGCCTCATGAGTTCGTGATTGGGGGCTTCTTGCATGTAGCGCCAAAGCTCCCAGGTGGTCTTTGCTGTGCGATAAATCCGCTGCAGAATTTCGATGGCGGCAGGGGGGAAATCGCTAAGCAGGGCGTCGAATCCGCTGCCGTCGTAGCGATCCTCACGAATCACTTTCAGGTCGTTCGGAGCCAATTGATTGATAAGGGTCAGATTTTCGGCGGCGATCGGATGAGTAGCTTTCATGAAAGGAAAGTAGGACGAAGGGAGTTTGAGGTCAGAGCACCGTCTGTGTTTGGGGGGCATCGAAATCGCTCAGCCAGTAGCAATCTGAATTTTACACGAAAGAAGGGCAACCGACACAGCAATTATTTCAATGCCGATTGGCCTCCATGCCCGTATCCGTCAAATGGATTGAGAGCTGGAACGCGCGCGGTAGATTTTCCACTTTTCTCCAACCTGCTCGACGTGAATGCTGATCAGCACATTTGAAGATCATCATCCACATCGGTATGTCGAAAGCGGGGTCATCCGCGATTCAGCGTATGCTCACGGCGAATCGACCAAGCTTGAATGAATATGGGATTGATTACCCTGAGATTGGCATCAAGGGCTTTGAGGCTCATTTTGGCATCTATCACGAGCTGCTGGACAACCAGACATCTCCGACATTCTTGAAGGCACTGGCTGTCCACCAAGAAGCGCCAATCAAAGTCTTCAGTTGTGAAACGTTCTGGCTGCTTTCGGCGGACCAACTGGCGGGATTCGCGCAGCATTTAGAACCCAGTGAAACCGAGGCTATTTTGTATCTTCGATCGCCGTGGAGTTATCTGCCGTCGTCCTACCGCCAAATGATCAAGCATGACGGGCTGGCGTGTGGGATTGGCGAATATTGCGAGTCGATTGTTCAGCGCTTGGATTATCCGGCGTTAATCAAACGCTGGTCGAGGGTCGTCCCGATCAAGGTTCGGCTTTATGAAACTTCGAAGCATAATTTGACCGCTGATTTCTGTCGAACCGCGAATATCCCCTCTGAAGCAATTCGGACCATTCCTGGCCTGATTAATAAGACCCCGTCCGAAGGCGCACACCGGATGATGCGCTGGGTGAATCGCGGGTTGCCGCCGCAAGTAGGCCGGAGGGTGCGTAAGCTGCTGGTCCGGTGCGAGCAGGGACTAAAATTCATGCCTCGCATGGATGACCGGGCCGCCTGCTCCACGATTCAGACTGCCATCGCACAATGGGACACCGGGGTGCTCGCGCGTTATTTATCCGCAGAACAGATCGACATCCTACGAAGTCCGTCGGCCTCCCGGTCGTAGCGAACGATCGGATACCATCCGTTTCACGGAGAACCGAGAGTTCAGTCTTTGACGGGCGACTTGATGAACTTGGCTAGCACTGCGCCGGCGAGGGCGGCGCCAAGGACGGAGTAGGCGAAGTTGGAGAGCTGCCAGCTCCAGTCTTGGAGGAACCAAATCGCATCCCCGAAGCGGGCGAAGAGGGCCCCGGCGATGCCGACTTGGGTGACGAACCAGACGCGTTCACCGTAGCCGGCTTTTTTGCAAATTTGCTGGAGGAGACATCCGAGGGTCAGGCAATAGGCCCAGCCGTGGAGGAAGCCGAAGCCCATCATGGACAAGGCGCTTTCCGCGCCGTCGCGCACGATGTGCACCATGGCGATGGGTCCCTCTTTTTGGGCCGTGGCCAAATCAGCGGAATCGGGGGCAGGCAGAATGTAGGTGCCGTCTGTGGGGAAGCTCGCTTTCAGAGCCATGCCGGCGGAGGCGTCAGGGGAACCGAGGAATTTGTAGGGAATGCCGCTGATGCCGTAGTAGATGAAGCCCCACATAAAGAGGGCCAGGCCAGCGAGGAAGGAGCCGAGGAGGAGTTTTTTCATGGGGTAGGAGGAAGGGGGTGAAGCTCTGGAGCTTGGGATGAATTTAGCCGCGCCACAAGCTGTGATCACGGACAAACCGGTTAGATGATAAGTTCGTTTAGCTCTGACAGTGAGCGCCGGTGAGCTTCGAGCGCAGTCATAGTGTGCGTGCTGCTGCTTTCCACTGCTTGTTCGAGGGTGAGCAGGGGACGGAGTCCGAGGTGGCTCATGGATTCTATAAGCCGGGGGTAGTCGATGTCGCCCGTTGGCGTAAACGTTTCGGTCCAAACCCCACCGGACGACTGACGTAGGTGAAGTTCCACTACGCGCTGGCCGTAAAGGGCGATGGTGTCGAAAACGGCGAGTTGAGAATCGCCACTGCCGCGAAATACCCAATGGGCATCGAGGCAGAATTTCACGTGGGCCGGATCGGTGGCATTGTGCATGTGGTGGTATTCGCGGGCGCCAAGTCGAAACTCCGAGTCGTGATTGTGGTAGGCGAGGGTGAGGCCTTCGGCATGGAGGGCGGCACCGAGTCGTTGCAGGGCTTTCCCTTGGATGAGGAGTTCGGCATCGGTCTTGTTTTCGGGGCCGCCCCAGCGAATGGGGCTGGGGTTGGTCACGACGATGGAGGATTGGGCGACGTCGCGAGCTCGCGTGGCGATGCGTAGCGCCTCGTCGATGCTGCGAGCGGCGGCAGTGGATTCGTGCAAGACACTGTTGACGTAAATTGAGGGCATGGCGATGCCGAGAGGCTTCATCGCGCCGAAGAATTGATCGACTTGGTCGGGTGACGTGAAGTTGGGCTCAAGGTTGGTGAATCCGGCAGCGGCGACTTCGGCGAAGGAAGAGGGAAGATCGTCGGTGAAGGATCGGTCCTCGCGTTGGTAGAACGTGTGCCAGGGGTATTGGTTGGTGGAGATGCGAAAAGGCATGGCGGGAGGGACGGGGACGGCGGGAAGAACGGAGGGCAGTGCGGCGACGGAGAGGGCGGCACTGGCGGTGGCGATGAATTCGCGGCGGGTGGACATGACTAAGTCAGATTTAAGCAATTCAACCTCGGGTAGAAAAGAAGTGAATGATCGGATGTCGAACTGTGACCATCAAGGCCCCAGCGGACCGGATGGCGCACACGACCCCATTCCCCATTTTTTGGCCCCGTGGATCAAATGTCCCGTTGACCACTCCGCTGCGGCATTCGCATGCGAACGCCCTACCTTGAGGTCGCCGAGGTATCGCGTTAGGGTTGGGGGCGGCGGACGAGGAGGACCCAGTCGTGGAGGGTTTCGATGGGAGGCGCACCCAGGTCGGTCGGGCCGTTCGCGGTCACGGTGGGAGTGCTGCCGGAGCGGAGAGGATGATCGTTGAGGGGATCGAGCCAGAGCACTTCGAATTCCCCCGTATAGTGTTCGAAATTGAGGATGAAGGGGTCAGTTGAATGGGGGGCGTAGATCACGTAGGTCTGTCCCGGCTTAGCCAGCACGTAGTCATCGGCGCGAGGGGTGAGTTCGTCGGAGGGCTGCATGTGGGCGAAGGGAAGCGGAGAAAGGAATTCGAGCGCGATGCGGGTTTGTTGCCAAAGGTTATGG
>CAXBOL010000619.1:0-3713 GCA_963977295.1 uncultured Opitutaceae bacterium | reverse complement strand
CGATCCCTTGCACTTCTTTGAGACTCACGCTGGCGTAGAATAAGACCTGGTCGCCCTTCTTCATGGCTTGGAGGTTGTTGCGCGCCTGATAGTTGCGCACTCCGTCCCAGTTGGTGCGGCGATCTTTGGTGAAGTCGGACCACGAATACTTTTCGGGTTCCTGTTTAACGAGCCAGTATTGGGTTGTCATAATTTAGGGGGCGCAATTCGCTTTCACAGTTATAAGACGAGGGGAAGCGGAAAGGTCAAAACCTCACCGTGGATCTTCGCAACCTAAGTTGTGTCCACTCCTCAATGAACAAAACCATCTTCACCATCCGAGTTGTCTTCATCGCCCTTTGCGCGGCGGCAGGATGGTTGGTGTGTTACGCCATCCGGGAGTGGGATGATTTTCGCGTGGTGGCGACCTTCATCGGCATGTCGATCGGCGTGCTGGTGGTGCTGGTCGACGTCATGCTCAAAGGGTTTTCCTTGCGCGGTTTGTCTGCGTTGACGTTTGGATTGGGCATGGGGTCCTTGATCTCCTACCTGTTGGGCTCCTCCCCGCTGTTTATCGAAGGGGACGCCCAGGTCATCTACCTCTCGCGGCTTTCCTTGTTTTTGATAGTGACCTACCTTTGCACGGTCATCGCGTTGCGAGGTAAGGATGAGTTTAACTTGGTGATCCCCTATGTGCGGTTCGTGCCCCACGAGGTCGATTCTCCTCTGGTGGTGGTGGATACGAGTGCGTTGATTGACGGGCGCATCGCACGCATCTGTGAATCGGGCTTTCTGAGCGGTGCTTTGGTGATCCCTCGGTTTGTGCTGGAGGATCTGCAACGTGTCGCCGACTCACCGGAGGCGGGACGTCAGGCTCGAGGACGTCGAGGTTTGGAAGTGTTATCCGCTTTGCGCCGTCTCAAACAGCTTGATTTGCGCATTCATGAGAGTGAGGCGCGGGTAGAAGAAATTGACGCGAAGTTGGTCTTTTTGGCCCAGTCGATGAAAGCGAAACTGCTCACGACCGATTACAATTTGGCGAAAATGGCGGAATTTCACGGGGTGCCGTGGCTGAATCTGAATGCGTTGGCGAAGTCAGTTCGTCGTGAACTGCTTTCAGGTGAACCGATCGAAATCGATTTGGTGAAAAATGGTCGGGAAGACCATCAGGCGGTCGGTTATCTGGACGATGGTTCGATGGTTGTGGTCGAGCAGGCCAAATCCTTGGTGGGGTCGAGAGTCAGCGCCGAAGTGACCAGCATCCTCCCTTCCGCGGGTGGCAAAATGATTTTCGCTCGGTTGGTGGGACCGGTGGAATAAATCCGTCCAGCGGTGCGGTGCGATTAGGCTGCTGCCGCCTGGTATTGAGTTCCATGGTCCCGCTGAGCTTAGGGCCCTAGCCTGCGAACTTGCCGCTGCGGTATTCGATTCTGTCATTAAGCTCAGACTGGCGGTGGTGCGACACTAGGATACGTAAAAATACGTAATTAATAAGTCCATTTATGGGCTCAAATTGACTGAGGGCGTGACTTTGAAATCTCCCCGGCACGGTCATGAATCACTTAAAACCATAGGAATAAGGAACATAAAATTTATTATTTCGGCTTTAGGGCTCGGTTTTTCTAAGGACCGAGGCAGTGAACTTCTAGATAACAAATATTCAAAATTGAATAGATAACCAAAATCGAAAAAGAGTTCAAATATGATAAATATAAATTGACATCCGACATGGAATTCAAAATAGAACGGAAAGTTCATTAATGAACACACCCCGAATGGTGTTCCGCAAGCGCACCATCGGTTAGTTGGATTCCTAAAACTATAACCCCCTCAACCTCCATGAAGCTCGCTTCTTTGGCGACGCCATCGGCGTTCCTGTCAGGTCCTACATCCGTCTTCCGCCGTTATTTGGCGGGTTTCGTTATTCTTTTCGGTTTGATTGTTCCTGCCTTTGCCCAATCCGGCACTGGAACCATTGAAGGTCGTGTTCTCAATGTGGTTTCCGGCCGTTTCATTGCCAACGCCAGAGTCACTGTTGTCGGGAGTAACATCTCGGCTCTGTCCAACGATTACGGCGACTATCGCATCACCGGCGTTCCGGCTGGATCGGTCACCTTGGAAGTCACCTACACGGGCTTGGATACCCAGACTCAGACGGTGCAAGTGTCCGCAGGTTCGTCTGTTTCCCAAGACATCGCGCTCACCAATCGTGGGGTGATGGGCGACGACGATACCATTATGCTCGACGTCTTCACCGTGCAAACGGAACGCGAGACCAATGCGGCCAATATCGCCGCCAACGAGCAGCGCAATTCGGCCCATCTCAAGAACGTTGTCTCCGCGGATGCGTTTGGTGATGTCACCGAAGGCAACATCGGCGAGTTCATGAAGTATCTGCCCGGTGTGACGGTTGACTATGTTGCGGCCGACGTCCGCACGATGTCCGTGCGTGGCTTCGCCGATAACTTCACCAGCGTGTCGGTCAACGGTTCGCAGATGGCGTCTGCCGCGTCGGGCGGTAACTCCCGCTCGTTTGAGTTCGAGCAGGTTTCGATCAATAACATCTCCCGGGTTGAGTTGGTGAAATCACCGCGCCCGCAGGATTCTGCCTCCTCGCTGGGCGGTTCGATCAATCTCGTCAGCAAGAACGCCTTCGAGCGCGCCACCGCCGAGTTCAAATACCGAGCCTACTTGAGCGTGAACAGCGAAGAGACGAACCTGTTCAGCAAAACGCAGGGCCCTATGGGCAAGCCCACCTTCAAGGTTCTGCCCGGCTTCGATTTCGACTATACCCTGCCGCTGAGCAAGACCTTCGGCATCGTGGTCACGGGTTTGACCTCCAATCAATACAACGAGCAGCACCGCTCACAAACGGTTTGGAATCATGCCCAAGCTGGTGCCACGCCCACCAATCCTTACCTGCAACAATACGTGTTTCAGGACGGCCCCAAGAACACCTTCCGCGATTCGATGAGCCTGCGGGCTGACTGGAAAGCCACGCCGGAGAACATTGTTTCGGCGTCGTTCCAATCCAACTATTACAAGTCGCAGTTCGGTAACCGGAACATCACGTTCAACAACGGCACCAGCGCGACCTCGACCCCGTCCGGGGGGAGTGCGTTGGTCTTCGATCAAGACACCGCCACCAGCGCCCAAGGCCGCGCCGCAGTCACCGGGAACTCGTCGTTCCGCGACAAAATGGGAGCGACCTCCGCCGGCAACGTGGAGTGGACCTACACGGGGAATCTCTGGAAGGCCCACGCTAACGTGAGTCTCTCGCATTCCCGCACCTGGTATCGCGACACCGCCCGGGGACACTTCAACTCCGTCGGCACCCAGCTCAACGGGGTGAACAAAATTACCTTCGACGGCATCGGGAACACCAAACCCGAATCAATTACGGTCTACAATTCCACCGGCGGCACGGTCGACTGGACGCAACTCGGCAACTACGACCTGCGCACCGTTCGTGAGAACTGGCTCAATTCCGATGACTGGGTCTCCACCTTCGATGGCGATGTGAAACGGGAACTCGATTTCCTCTCGTTTCCCGCCTCGCTCAAGGTCGGTTATTCGTTCCTGGAAAAGGAGCGCGACACCCGTCGTTACGACCAGACTTGGGACTATGCTGGCATCGGGGGCACCCGCAACGCGGGGGCCTATCTCGACGATTATTACGCCGACCCGACTTTTGGTCTACCGAAGCAGCAGTGGTTCGATCCCTACGGGATCTA
>CAXBOL010000618.1:0-3713 GCA_963977295.1 uncultured Opitutaceae bacterium | reverse complement strand
CAATGGTGCCCCATTCGTGAGCGTCGGGGTGAGTTTGACCCTCGCGATAAAACAAGGGATGGACGCCGTTTTGAAAGCCGTCGTCGAAGTCCGGATCGATGTCGCCACAATAAATCGTGGCGACGCCATAGCCGCGTGCGAGGATCGTGGAGATGGCCCACCGATGATTGGAAGTGCCGCGCGAGGATGCGTTGGCCCGATGATCAACGACGCCGGGATTGGCGCCCTTTCGCATCCAATTTTCGTTGAGCAGAATCGCGGGATCGTCGCTTACGGTGTGATTGCCATTAAAATTAAGTCCGACGAACAACGGCACGGGGTGGGCGGCTTCTTGGGGCAAGTAGATCAGAATATCCATCGCCGCGTGTTGGCCGTTGCCGGTGAAGTGCGCCCGGACTTGTTTGCGCGTAGCCGTGCCGTCGAGCGCATCGTCGGCGGTCTCGAGCACTTCGAATTTCACATCGACCTTTGCACTGGGCACCCGCCCGTAAACGTGATCGGCAAACAATGCCCAGATTTCGCCCCGCCGGTGGTGTTGCCAAGCGGCAGCGGTTTGGACCGATTCTCTCGCGGCGGTGACGAGGGGATCCGGCAAGACATACTCCGGCACTTTGGTTTCGTCGTAGTTGAAGCCTGGGTTAAGCGCTTCGGCGTCGAGGGTCATAACGAGGGCGCCGACCACGGTTAGCCATGAGCGGAACGAGGTCGGGGTGGGGTTAAACATGTTGATCGATCAGGATGGGATTCCCGTCAGGGTCAACCATCGCGATGTGGCCGGGTCCGGTGGAGTCGGCCGCAGTTTCGGTGGTGAGTGCGATGCCTTGAGTTTTGAGATGCTGTTGAATTTTGCGCACGTCATCGAACGCATCGAGCGGCTCCGCCTGACTGTTCCAGCCGGGGTTAAACGTGAGACAGTTCTGATCGAACATACCTTGAAACAGTCCGAGGGTGGTCTCGCCGTTGCGCAGAATCAGCCAATTTTGGGAGATATCGCCGCCGATCGGAGCGAAACCGAGTTTTTCGTAGAAAGCGAGAGACGCTGCGATGTCTTTGACCGCGAGACTGACCGAGAAGGCACCAAGTTTCATAGGAAGTAGGGGTGGGGGTTCTGGTTTTTAACCACAGATGCACACAGATAAACACGGATCCAGAAAACGAACGATGGGCTCAGTCTGGTGAATCAAAAATCGGTGTATAACTGTGTTCATCTGTGGTTTCCAATGTTTGTTTTAGAACAGAACTTCAACTTACTCGTTTGGGGGCTGAACTTCTTCACAAATCTTGCGGAAATTGAGTGATACGGGAAATCCGGTTTTTAACCACAGATGCACACAGATAAACACGGATCCAGAAAACGGATGATGGGCTCGGTCTGGTGATTTAAAGATCCGTGTCTAACTGTTTTCATCTGGTTTCCAATACTGGTTTTTAGAACAGAACTTCATCCAACTTGCTGGGGGCTGAGCTTTTGCAGGACATTGGTGAGAGGGCATCGGCGACACTTTCAAAACTATGATTGAAGTAATCTTTGCCGAGTATCCATTTATCTTTTTTAGTATCCCTCTCCAGATGGTGATCACCAGAAAACGATTTATGGAAGTGACGGCGCTCGCCGGTTTGGGTTGGGGACTGGGCGGCAGACCCGCCGGCGGCCAGACGGTCGCGATGCCGGTCCCTGCTCGCGGATTCTTTACGACCGCCCGTCGCCATGGTCGTCATTGGTTTATCACTCCCGAGGGCGTTCCGTTTTGGTCGATCGGGCTCAATCACGTCGATGCGGCGACCTTGCGGTCCGGCGATAGTGATGGCGTGTGGGAGGAGAAATACGGCAACAGCATGGAGCGGTGGTTGGCTGCGGTGCATCAGGATCTGCGCGGGTGGGGCTTTAACACCATGGGTTGGAATCAGGAGTTGGTAACTTGGAATGATCTGAACAATCACCATTCCCGCAGTTTCACTTTTGAAGAATACCAATGGTTGGATCTGCCGTATTGCCACTTGTTGCCTTTCATCGAATCGCATCAGTGGGAGAAGGAGACCCGGCTGCCGGACCTGCGTTCGAAGGGGTTTGCCGACTGGTGTGATTACGTCGCGCGCGATCACTGTGCGCGGATGAAAAACGATCCGAAATTGATCGGATATTTTTACTCGGATTGCCCGACGTGGGTGCACAATTCTCCGGATACCGCCTGGAAGGCGCCGCTATTCGATCCGGAGCTGCTAAAAACACCGGCGGGTCAACGCGAGCTCTTGGAGTTGGCCGGGACATACTATCGCGTCACGCACGAAGCCGTGCGGCGTTATGATCAAAATCATCTCATCTTGGGTGATCGGTATGAAGCGAATCGACCTTTGGCGAACGAGGTGCTGACGGCGGCAACACCCTACGTGGATGTTTTCTCGTTTCAGTGTTTCGGGACGGCACCCACGGTGAGTGAAAAACTGGGACGATGGGCGAGTTTCCTCGGCGACAAGCCGATCCTATTGGCCGATAACGCACCATGGTTGCCCACGGCGCATCAAGGCTGGCCACCGCAGGAGGATCGGCACATCGATCCCGACGGTTACCGGGCTATCATGCACGCGTTGCAAAAGATGCCACAGTGCGTGGGTTACCATCTTTGCGGTGCTTATTTACGCAACCAGACGCGGCGCTACGGACTCAAGGATGCGCGGGACGAGATCGATCCCTCCGCGGCTGGAGTGCAGCAGGTAAACGGGGAAGTGCAGGTCTGGATGCAGGGTTTCCAGGGTTGAGCCTGCCAGCTGGGTGAATGGTCTAAGATTGATGTAGCATTGCGGTATCGCTCGGCCTGCCCGACGCTTTTCGCAGTCCGCCGCCTGCCGTTCCCTACCTCCTGATGTTTCCATGAAGTCGTTTCTGTTCGTTTCTTTGGTGCTGATTTTCGGCCTGTCTGGGGCCGTGGCTGCGAAAAAGCCCAATGTGCTTTTCATCGCGGTCGATGATTTGGCGCCGAGTCTGGCGTGCTATGGTGATTTGGTGGCGAAGACGCCCCACATTGATCGGTTGGCAGCAAGTGGGGTGCGATTTGATCGGGCTTATAATCAACTGCCGCTCTGCAATCCGACTCGTGCTTCGGTGATGACCGGATTGCGGCCCGACCAGATCAAAGTCTACGATCTCGATCGCCATTTTCGCGACGAAGTGCCCGACGTGGTGACGCTGGCGCAACAGTTCAAAAACCACGGTTGGTATACGGCCCGGGTGGGGAAGATTTATCATTACAACGTGCCCGCCAGCATCGGGACGGATGGGTTCGATGACCCGCCGTCCTGGCAGAAAACGGTGAATCCCAAGGGGCGCGACAAGGCCGAAGAGGCGCTCATTTTCAACGCTGAGCCGCATCGTCAAATCAGCGGAGCGTTGAGTTGGCTCGCGGCGGACGGAACCGACGAGGAACAGACCGATGGCATGATTGCGACCGAAGCGATCAAGTTGATGCAGGAAAAACGCGACGAGCCCTTCTTCCTGGGCGTGGGATTCTTTCGTCCGCACACCCCCTACGTGGCGCCGAAAAAGTATTTTGACCTTTATCCGCTCGACGAGATGCGGCTGCCTTACGCACCGGAGGGGGATCGGGACGACATTCCGGTGGCGGCGTTCGCGCACAATAACCCCGTGCCCCACTACGGACTCGATGACCTGACCCTGCGCCAAGCCCTCCAGGCGTATTACGCGTGTGTTTCGTTTA
>CAXBOL010000617.1:0-3717 GCA_963977295.1 uncultured Opitutaceae bacterium | reverse complement strand
CCATGCGGTGCTCGTGGGCGAGTCTTTGATGAAATCAAATGACACCGCCGCCCTGATTCGGAGCTTTCGGGACTAGTAGTCTCAAACGTCTTGTTTTTTCGAATTTGTCACCGAGCCGAGCCGGAGTTTCGAGCCCGAGATCACAGAGAAAAGACAGTTAGTAGTTCAAAGCTAGTATCGCCTCTGTGCACTCCAGATTGGACCTCTGTGCGCTCTGTGACCAAAAAGCCGGTCCGGAGCAAGATTAGGCGATCCGAAACATCAAGTGTTACAGCGCACCATTGCTTGATTGCGGAAACGCCGACCCCGGAGAGGGATCGGCGAAAGGTGGATTCAGACTAAAGTCGATTTACTGCGACTAGGCTGATTTGGCCTCTGTATTAAAAATGTGCACGTCCCGTTGCGGATAAGGAATGGAGCAACCGGCAGCTTCCAACTCTGTCTTGAGGCGCTCGGTGGTGTCCATCTTGGTCATGAGGAAGTCCGGGGATTTGACCCAGAACCAAACGACAATATCGACGCTGTTGGCGCCCAACTCCATCACCCCTACGATGGCGGCAGGATCTTTCAATATACGTTCGTCGGCGTTGAGCACCTTCCAGATTGTTTGTTTGGCGACGCGAAGATCGTCATCGTAGCTCACGCCCATCGTCAGATCGATCCGTCGGGTCTCCTTGACGGAAAAATTGGTGATTGTCCCGCCACCGACCTGGCCGTTGGGCACGATCACCACCTGATTTTGGGGGGTGCGCATATTTGTATTGAAGATACTGATACCTTCGACGATGCCTTTGACGCCACCGGCATCGATGAAATCGCCCACTTTGAACGGGCGAAAAATGATAATCATCACACCGGCCGCAAAATTCGAAAGCGAACCTTGTAGCGCGAGACCGACCGCCAGACCGGCCGCACCGAGAATGGCCACCAAGCCGGTGGTCTTGATCCCCAGTGAGTCCAGCACGCCCAGCACGACGGCCACCATGAGAAATACGTGGGTGATCTTGGTCAGGAATCCGGTGAGAGTCGGGTCCACCTTCGCCTTGTTTAAGGCACGTGTGATCAACCCCGTGATTAATCCGACGATCCAACGTCCTACGACGAAGATCGCGATCGCGACAGCTAATTTAATAGCCCAATCAATTCCGTGCACACTCAGCCAGTTAACGAGTGGATTGGAAGAAAGAGTTTCAGTATCCATAAGCTTAACGATTCCGCAAAAGGCCAATGCGTCAAGAAGAGGGACCGCGCGTTTCCATTGACCCAGAAAAATCGACCATTACCGTCCGTGGTCGATGCCTCTTTCTCCGACTGCGACCCGTGATTTACTTGATCAGCTGGGGCATCATCCCAAACGAGCGCTGGGACAGAACTTTTTAGTCGATGCCAACATCGTCCATAAATCCGTGCAATTGGCGGCAGTGCAGACGGGCGATGACATCGTGGAAATCGGTCCGGGGTTGGGCACTTTGACCGAAGCGCTGCTCATCACGGGCGCACGGGTTTGGGCGGTGGAGCAAGATCTTCGCCTCGCCAATTTTTTGCAGATCTCTCTGGCCCCACGCTTCGCCGAACACTTCCACCTTTTAACCGGAGATGCAGTGGAGCATCCGCTAGCCGCTTTACCCACCTCGACGGCAGGCCAATCCTTCAAGATAGTCGCAAATTTGCCCTACGCGATTTCGACGCCCTGGATGGATGAGATTCTCCACGGTCCGTTGCCGAGTCAGATGGTGTTGATGTTGCAGTTGGAGGCGGCGCAGCGCTACGCCGCCAAACCAGGAAGCAAACAGTTTGGGCCTATTTCGATTGTGCTCCAATCCGCCTTCGACGTTGCCCCCGGACATCGGGTTCCCGCGGCTTGTTTTCATCCGCGCCCGGCCGTCGAATCACATCTGATGCATCTGGTGCGGAAGCCCGTTCCGTTTGTATTCGATCCTGTCGTTCATCGACTCATGCGGGACTGTTTTCAACAACGCCGAAAGCAAATCGGCAGCCTCCTCCGGGACAAACTGTCCGATGGTGGGGCAAATTGGATTCAGACCCTCGAAGCAGTGGGGTTGAGCAGCCAAGCTCGACCCGAACAAATTCCTATTTCCGCATGGCAAAAACTGACGGTTGTTTGAGCATTCGACGGAGCGGCATTCCTTTCGGATGGACGCTCAACCTTTTGATCTTCGCTACCGTTCTCGGGGGCGGCATCAGTCGAAGCCGTGCGGACGAGGGATCAAAGCCGATTCTGGGGCGTATCATTCAGAACCAGTATCTGCCGCCGAGCGAAACCTATTCGATCACCCTTCCGGTTCAGCCCGAGTTTGGCGGATCAGTGACCGACACCGCGGATGTGGTCACGTTTCAGGACGAGTTTACCCTGCATGCGAGCATCGCTTGTTTCCGCATGGATTCCGCCCAAGAGCGGGAAGATCAGACGCGAGGTCGCCGTGACTACTTGGTTTGGTTCTATCGACAACAGGTTCACTCTCAATTTAAGCGTCGCTTCCCCGGAGCCTCGATAGATAGCGCCCGGTTCATCCCCGAAATGCTCGGTGGATCGCTATTAGTCTACAGTCGGCTGCCGGGAGGATCCATGTTTAAAGTTTTGCTGGGATCCTCTTTAAGTGAATCCACCACAGAGGCGTGCCGCGGAAACATGTTGTTTGTGCAAGATAATCACCTTTTCGTAGTGAGTGTGGAATTGGCCAAACTGCTGCTCGATCCCGAAGCCATGGCGCTATCGCCCGAGGGCAAACAAGAACTGCTCCGTAAACAGCTCTTGGATATTGTAGGACGAATTACGTTTAAGTCCGCCGCGCCGGCGCCCTGACCATTTCTTCCCAGTCTCCCAATTCCCGCTCCCAAGACCCAACCTCAAAAATAGTGGGCCTGAAACCAAACGAAGTGAGGTAACTGAAACACTTATTCAATGGACCGCTCGGGCGTCGGATCAGAGGGGCGAGGGATAACTGCTTAATCGAGTAATTTGATGCGAACACTCCCTGCAGGAAGACCACTTTTCATTGAAAGCAAAAGTGCCTTCAGAAAGATGAGCACGCCACCCATTTCCATCCCCTCCTCTACCGCGGTCCATAAGTTGTAAGCCAAGGTATTCAGTTCATCGTTTTCAAGATAGGGCTCGGTCAAAAACTCCACGCCGACCGCCCCGCCCAGAAAAATGACGCCGCCGACCACAAAGGAAATCGCCGTCTTTTTTTCGATCTGAAAAAGAAACGAGAGGTAAACACCACCGATAAAGAGTGCCAAGATACCTCCCGGGATCGCCCATGATACATCGATAACGCTATTGAGGGTCTCGTGCATTCCCGCGATTTCATCGACAGACAACAGGAGAAATCCCACGGCTAATCCATACCAATGCCAAGTAAGTGAGTTGCCAGCCTTTCGATGATACCGGGCATTTACCCAGAGCACCGCGGCGGTCAACAGCAGCGCACTCGCTGAATACCAAGTGGGAAAACTATCTTCTTCATCAACGTCAAATATCTGCCGAACCAACCACGGGAGTCTTTGAACTTCGTAATGAATGAGATTCAGCACCACGTGGATCAAAAGAAGTGCGCCCACTACTACCCACAAAGTGCCAACGAATCGCTTGATACTGAGTGAATGGTCAAAATCTGGAGCCTTCATAGGGGATTAGGAATAGGTGAAGACTAAAGTGAGTCTAAAGTCCAAAAATACCGGTTATTAAATCCCTAA
>CAXBOL010000616.1:0-3720 GCA_963977295.1 uncultured Opitutaceae bacterium | reverse complement strand
CGCATCTACAATGATCGCGACTCCACCCGTCTCCAAGGTTTCGCCGAACTCCGCTTCGACGACTTCATGGACGAAGAGAGCTGGATCACCAAAGCGCTGGGTAAACTCACCTTCACCGGCTTGCTCGACTCGAGCACTCACTACAATCAAACGCTCTATTCCGCCCGTGCTGATCCTGTGGATGCGTATGACATTGATACCAATCTCCCTGGCCACCACGCGGTGACGCAACGGAGCGGTCAAGAATTCGCCCTCCCCGTCAGCAATGACATGAACTTCCTGACCATCAACTCCATCAACGATCTCGCTGGAGCTGGCATTCAGGGTGTTTCATTTGGCCGTCAGCGGACCAACATGAGTGTTACGCCTATCGCCGCGAACTTCAACGGCTGGAATCCCACCGCCGGAAGATTCGTGAACTTCGACTCAGTCGTTAACACGCTCTATCAGCCTAACAGTTGGCCCGCCGCGTCTCACGCGAACAAGGACATCAACACGGTTGATTCGGAAGTGTTCATTGCCCAGCATTCGATCTGGGACGACACCGTGGTCCTCACTGGCACTTGGCGTAACGATAAAGCGACTAAAGCCGCAGGGACTGGCCGCTCGGTCGGGAATGCCCGTCAGGACATCAGAGACACCCTCGACCCCGACTACCTAGCCGGTCCTCAGGGGCCTTACGACGTCACCGCTGACGACGAGACGACTTCGTATTCGATCATGGTGCATACGCCTCCGTTCCTCCGTGATCGTCTGCCGTTCGAGCTCTCCGTCTACAAGAGTGCTGCCGACAACTTCCGGCCCACCGGCGGTAATGTGACCATCTTCAACGATCCGGTCGGTGCCACCGCCGGCACCACCGAAGAAATGGGATTCATCATCGAAGGACTCGATGGCAAATTGTCCGCCCGGTTCAACTGGTTCGAATCCGCCGTGGTTAACAACCGCTTCGAAGATGGCGCCGTTAACGCGTCGGAAGGCATCCTCCTCGGCCTCGCTCGGGAAGTGAATAATCCCGCCAATGCGGGCTTCAGCGTTGCCCAAGTGCAAGCAGCCCTGCCTCCCGCTGGGGTGATCGCCGTCAACGGCTTCCAAGTTGACTGGAATAACCCTGAGGCCGCGACCACCAATCGTAATTCTTCCGACACCGGCACGCAGGACTTCTCTGCCAAGGGAATGGAAGTCGAAATCGCTTACAACCCGATCCCCGAGTGGACCATCCTCTTCACGGCGGGTCAGCAAGAAACGATTGCCGACAACACCTACCCCGAGTTGCAGCGTTATGTTGCCGAGTTCGTTCTCCCGCAATGGGTGAACAGTAGCTTCGCGCAGAACTACTACATCGATGCGGGTGCCACCCAAACGCTCGCGGATCGGGCCCAGACTTCCATCGTGGAAGCCGTTCAACGCGGAGCCCTCCAAGACGGCAATCCCGCCAAAGAGCAGGCCGAATGGCGCTACGCCTTAAACACGAGCTACAACTTCGGTTCCAACAGCGAAATCATTCCCAAGTGGTTTGGTGACCTGACCGTCGGTGGTGGCCTCCGTTGGCAGGATAAGACCGGTATCGGCTTCGAAGTGGGCATCAACGAACTGGGCGACTACGCCTTGGACATCAACAAGCCGTTCTACGCTCCGTCAACCATGCAGGTCGATGTGTTCGCCCGGATGTCCTACAAGCTGAGGGGCGATCGTTCCTTCGACTTCCAGCTCAACGTCAAGGATCTCACGAACCACGATGGTCTGATTCCGTTCGTCGCCAACCCGGATGGTAGCCTCCTCTACCGCATCCAGGAAGGTCGTTTGATCTCAGCCTCCGCGACGCTGAACTTCTAATCCGCACGAAGCATTGCTTCGTCCGAATAAATAATTGCAACCGGCTCCCAATCACTTGGGGGCCGGTTTTTTTTAAAACTAAACCTGCCTTCCGATCATGTTTGCGACCACTCGTTCCTTTCGCTCTGTGCTTATCGCCGTCGCTTTTGCGACCACCTCTCTTTCCCTTTTTTCGGCGGCCCTCGACGCCCGCGCCTTCCTCGGCCAATGGAAGTTCGACCCCGCCCAAAGCACCGACCTCAGTCCGTGGAGCAGCTGCGACCTGACAATCGCTCAATCCGGCCAGAAACTGACCATCACCCGCAACCTCCGAGGCGGCCGCCGGACTCACACCGACGTCATTCCGTTGGATGTCACCAAAACCACCAACGACGTGCCTCAAACCTGGTGGATCGACAACCGCCACATCGGCGCCTATTCGCCGCACGACGCCACCAAAACCGTTCACGCCAAAACTTTGGATGACGGCAAACTCCTCCGCCTCGAAACCGACCTCGTGCTCGAAACCCAACAGGGCTCCCGCGACGTCAACATCATCAGCCAATACCAAATCTCCCCCGACGGTAACGTGCTCATCGTCACCGATCTGCGCAGCACCCGTCCCCGCCCGGTCGTGCACGTGTTCACACGAGTTGCCGCCTCAACGCCCTGACGCGCACCCCCATTTGTTCGATGAAAACATCAAACCTTGGCAGCACTTTGGGCGGGTTAGTGCTCACTTCGTTGATGTTCCTCACCCTCGGCTGTGAGACCACCGCGCCTTCCACCAAACCTAAAGTAATTGAGCAAAATATTTCCATCCAGAGAGCCACCCCCGTCGCCGATCTCATCGCCTTACTCGGCGAACCCAGTGCCAAGCGATCCCTTGATATTCCCGACGTGGTCGCCGAAATCTGGACCTACAATCGCACCCTCTCCACCAAGACCGCCCAAGAGGTCACCGGCATGCAGGAAAGCACCTACTGGGACGCTTTCCGCCGCGAAATGATCACCATCGAACGACCCGTCACCGAAACCAAAGTGATCGTGAACAAAGAGGTCACCGACATCCTGATTGTGGATGGAACGGTCCATAACTGGAAGCGCCGGACGAACTCAGATTCTCAAATTGGAGGGAAGTCTCGCTAGGGGGTTCCCCGCTCACTTTTGCGCCGGGATTCACGTCAAACCACGCCGCTTCAATCTAACTCATAACTACATCCGAAAATGTCACGCTCCACGCTGCGAAACACTCTTCTCACGCTCGTATTTACCCTCACCAGTTTAGGCCCCCTGCATGCGGCCCAGCCTAAAATCAATACCGTGGACCGGGCCCCGGCTCAGGCCGCGTTGATACCGATGATCGACAGCTGGCGTTTCGACGGTGATTTACCGCACAACGCCACGCTCCTGTCACTGCAAGGCCTCGCCAACCGCAACGCGCCCCAGATCTATCTGCAATACCCCGCCGACTGGCAGTGGGAAATCGCCGGTCCCCTCATCGGTTACCTCGAACGCCGCCCGTGGTCTCGTGGTGTGGGACAAAAACGTCCGCTCCTCACTGATTGTCGCCTACACCATCTCCGGCGTCGAAGACCTCCTCGTCGTCAACGAAGACCAGCTGGAACTCGCTGCCCGCCACGGACTCCAACCCGTCATCGATCTTCGCGAAAAGTTCACCGGCCAAGACGATGCGGATATCTACCAATGGGCCTACGACCACTACTACGATCGCTGCTCCCGTGATTTCTACGTCGTCCTCGGCGGCGAATACGGCGCCGTCATGAAACCGGGCATCGCCGACTTCGGCGTGCAACAACGCGCCTTCTTTTCCGACCTTTCCGCCAACCCCAAGCATCCGCGCGAACTCGCCCTGCTCAACCGCGTGCTCGCCGGTCAAAACCC
>CAXBOL010000615.1:0-3724 GCA_963977295.1 uncultured Opitutaceae bacterium | reverse complement strand
CGAGGTGGCCGATGTCTGTCTGGTGCTGGAAGGCACGTATCCCTATGTGCAGGGCGGCGTTTCGTCGTGGGTGCACCAAATCGTTTCACAGCTCTCGGAGTTCAAGTTTGCGCTGTTTTTTTTAGGAAGTGTGCGTGAGCAGGCGACGAAACGCCGTTACACGCCGCCGGCAAACGTCATCTCAATTACAGAGGTATTTCTGTTTGAGCCGCTGCCCGAAGAGCAATTGGAGGTCACAGACTGGGTGGGTGCCCCTCGGACCCAGTTTTACGAGAAGCTGCGCGCTTTCTATAAGGCTGACGGTGAATCTTCGCGGCTCGACGCGTGGTGGACCTTGATTGATCACCTCGATAGGAATGATGTGAATCCGACCTTCGGTAATTTAATGCGGGACGAGGAGGCGTGGAATCTGGTGACGGAAATGAACGACTCATTTGCGGCGGATGAGTCATTCATCGATTTTTTCTGGGCGGTCCGCTTCCTTCACTTACCCGTTTGGATTGCGCTGCTCGGTCGCACAAAAATCCCGGAGGCCAGAGTCTACCACAGTGTTTCCACCGGCTATGCGGGAATGTTGGGCGCGATTGCGTCCCGCAAGCGCGGTAAGCCGTATTTCATCACGGAGCACGGAATCTATACGAAAGAGCGGATTGCGGAAATCAGTCAGGCAACGTGGATTCACGATCCCCCCAGTCGTTATTTTGACGTCAGTCGAGGACTTAGTCCACTGAAGCGCCTGTGGATTGGTCTGTTCGTCTTTTTGGGGGTGCTGACGTATTCGGCGGCTCAACGGATCATCTCATTGTTTGAAGGCAACACCGGCCTGCAAATTGAGTTTGGGGCGGAAGCACGGCGCTTGGAAGTGGTGCCGAACGGAATCGATCCTTCCGCGTTTAATCCGTCACTGGAAAAGCGTCGTCAACGCTTGGCGGGGGGAGGAGACGAAATCGTGATTGGGTTCATCGGACGGGTGGTGCCGATCAAAGATGTGAAAACGTTGATTCGAGCGGCCCGCACGGTCGTGGCCCGAAACCCTAAAGTGCGTTTTGATATTATCGGCCCCACGGAGGAGGATCCGGAGTATTTCGGCGAGTGTCAGCAGATGGTGGAGTTGATGGGACTGTCGAAGAACGTGCTGTTCTTGGGACCGCAGAATGTCCGCGAGATTCTGGCTAATCTGGATTTGTGCGTCATGACGAGTATCAGCGAAGGACTGCCTTTGGTGATTTTGGAGGGATTCTCCGCCGGCGTCCCCTGTGTAGCGACCGATGTCGGAGCTTGCCGGGAGCTTATTTTTGGCCGCACGCCGGAAGACAAGGCTCTGGGGCGGGCGGGCTTGTTGACCAAAATATGCTCCCCTTTGGATACGGCCGATGCGCTTCTGGCGATAATTTCGGACCGAAAGAATTTGGTGAAAATGGGAGAAGCGGGACGAACCCGGGTCGAGCGCTACTATCGTCAGGACGACATCATGGGCATTTACCGTAACTATTATGCGGATACCTCGTGGGCTTTGCCTGATGCTCCGCCGGGACCCTACGCAGCGTTGGGAAATTCGAAACTCTTTAATCGGGAGGACGACTAGATGGCGGGAATCGGATTCAAACTCATTCGCCTCCTCGACAAGCAAAGCTACACCGGAGTGCTGCAGGCTTATGGCTATGCGGCGTTGATTGGCAGCGGCCCTTGGGTGTTGTCGATGATGACGCTGGGCATTCTGGGCGCGGCGTTGCGGGCGGCGGATTCCGGCGCGGCGCTGGACACATTTTTCGTCTCCGTCACCTACGTCTTTGCGTTTTCGCTGATCGCGACGGGACCGTTGCAACTAGTGATTTCCCGCTACGCAGCCGACCGGGTTTATGCGCGCGAAGAACATCTGATTTTCCCGTCCTTTCTCGGCTCCATTACGTGCGTTTTTGGGGTAGGCGCCGTCGCGGGCGGATTATTTTTTCTGGGGGCGGTGCCGGGATCGTTAGCCTTTCGCTTCGCGGGAGCCGGCCTCCTGATGGTGGTATCCGGTATCTGGATTGCGACGGTCTTCTTGTCCGCGGTAAAGGACTATCCGGCGGTGCTCAAGTGTTTCGCCGCGGGTTACGTGCTCAGTTTCGGATCCACGTGGGGCGGGGGGCAATGGGCGGGATTGCCCGGGATGATGACCGGATTTCTCGTGGGGCAAATTGGACTTTTTCTGATGTTGTTTGGCGTGATTTTCAAAGAGTTTGGCGTGCGCGCGGGTCCGAGTTTTACGTTTCTCAACTACTTCCGAAAACACGTCGTGCTGGCGACCTGTGGGTTGATCTACAATCTGGGAATTTGGATCGATAAGCCCTTGCACTGGTGGTTTTCGGAACACGGTTACGAAGTCGCCGGAGCGCTATGGGCAGCGCCCCTTTACGACGAAGCCGTTTACCTCAGTTTTCTTTCGGTCGCCCCGGGAATGGCCGTCTTTCTTTTATCGGTCGAAACGACCTTTGCACTGCACTATGAACGGTTCTTTCGGCAAGTGGTCGAAAAAGCGTCTTTGACCGAAATCAGGCGAACCAAAGCGGCGATGATCGAGGCGTTGCGAGATGGAGTTTCGCGGATGCTAAAATTTCAAGGAGGCGTGACCTTGTTGCTGGTGATTCAGGCGGACACCCTGTTGAACAAGCTCGGCCTGGGAGCGGTGCAGACGCTGGTGTTTCGGACGACCTTGGTGGGGGTGTTTTTGCTCGTGATTCTTTTAGCGCTTTTGACGGTCCTGTTTTACCTCGATCGCCTTAAAGAGGCGTTGGTGGCCTGTTCATTGTTCGCGTTGATCAATGCGGGCGGGACGCTGGTCGGCTTGATGCTGGACGAACGTTGGTTCGGCATGGGCTTCACGGTGGGGGCTGCGGTAGCTGTAGTCTATGCGATGCAGCAGACCAATTTTTGGCTCAACCGCATCGACTACGAAACATTCACCGCGCAGCCGCTCTACGATAAGTAGCGGCCGGCGCAACGGACTGTTGGCGCGTCATACCAACGTCCCCTAGGGATTAGACTTTAACGCCAAGGCGCGGAGGCGGAGAGAAATGAAACAAGCGACACAACTGCTGGACTTTGCGTGCTCATCGTCTTGGCGACTTTGCGTTGAAATTAGGCTATTTTGATCAGGCTGTTGGTATAATTCAGCCGCAAAGCTACCAATCAAAGCGATCACCTTCATCCAACCCCTTGGCGAATTCGACCAAGAGTTTTACGGTGGCTTCGATGTCCTCGAGATCAACCATTTCACTCGGAGTGTGCATGTAGCGCAGGGGAACGCTGACGAGACCGGTTGCCACTCCTCCACCTGAAACTTGGATCGCGCGAGCATCGGTGCCGGTCGGGCGGGGATCGGCCTCAAGCTGGTAGGCGATCTTGGCCTTCTTGGCGGCTTTGATCAGTCGATCGAACACCAAGGGATTGATGTTGGGCCCGCGGCAGATGATGGGGCCTCCGCCGAGTTTGAACTCACCGTATTTACGGTTATCGCAGTCCGGATGGTCCGTGGCATGGCCGACGTCGACGGCGATGGCCACGTGAGGTTTGACGGAGAACGAAGACGTCGTGGCGCCTCGGACCCCGACTTCTTCCTGGGCGGTGCCCACGGCCACGATCTGGGCGGCAGGACGCTTCTTGGCGGCGGCGAGGCGAATGAGGGTTTCTCCGACGACGTAGGCGCCAGCCTTGTTATCGAAGGCGCGAGCCGTGCCGATCGAGC
>CAXBOL010000614.1:0-3724 GCA_963977295.1 uncultured Opitutaceae bacterium | reverse complement strand
TGCCCACCTATGCGGTGGTGGGAAATCACGACGGTGGGCGATGGGCGGCACGGACCACGGGTTGGCCCACGTTGGACCCGATTGACCGACTGTTGAGCGATGCGAGCATTCCCCTGTTATTCAACGAATCGACGACGTTGGTGGTCAGAGGAAGACGGATAGAGTTGGTTGGGGTGGGCGATTTGTGGGCGGGTGATTGCCACACCCCGCAGGCCTTTGCTGGATTGCCGTCCAGAACCGCGGCAGACGGGACGTTGCGATTGGTGATGAATCACAACCCTGATGCGAAGGATGAGTTTCGAGGTCAGGACTGGGATCTCATGTTGTGCGGCCACACGCATGGGGGGCAGTTGAAGCTCCCTTGGTTCGGCACCCCCTTCGCACCGGTGCATGATCGTCGTTATGTCGCCGGCCTCAACGAATGGGAGGGATTTCAGATTTTCACGACCCGGGGGGTGGGTAATCTACACGGTGTGCGGCTAAATTGCCGGCCGGAGGTCAGCGTGCTGGAGGTGAGTTGACCACAGGACTATTCGTCGTCGGCAGAGATGCGACGGCCGCCGCGTTTGGGCTCCTGCACACGTCGCCGCCAACCGGGTTTATTGGCCATGGTGCGGGAGCTCTTGTTAGCGATGGGCTTCAGGGTGTAGTCGTTGCGGAGCTTGAGGTATTGGGCATAGCGCTCGGCGGGCAGCTGCCCGGCTTCGAGGGCGGCACGGATGGCGCAGCCGGGTTCGTTTTGGTGGCTGCAATTGCCGAAATGACAACCGCCGGCGAGGGCGACGATATCTGAGAAGGCCTCGGCCACCCCGGCTTCGGCTTCCCAAAGCTGCAGTTCACGCAGGCCGGGGGTGTCGATGATGAGGGCCCCACTGGTGGTGCGGATCAATTCTCGGCGCGTGGTGGTGTGGCGGCCCTTGCTGTCTTTCTCGCGCACTTCTCCGGTGGGCAGAAAGTCATCGTTGGCGATCGCGTTGGCCAAGGTGGATTTGCCGACGCCAGATGAACCGAGCAAGGCGATGGTGCGGCCTTTGGAGGCGAGTTGGCGGATGGCCTTGAGGCCGCGATTTTCCAGCGTGCTGGTGAGAAAAACCGGGATGCCGGGAGCGAGGGTGTTGATCTCGGCTTTGACGCTTTTGGGGTCGGGGTGGAGATCGGTTTTGTTGAGAATGACAACGGGTTCCGCGCCACTTTCTCGAGCGGCGACGATGAAACGCTGGATGCGGGCGGGGTTGTAGTTGCGATCGAGACCGCTGACGAGCAGGACGGCGTCGATGTTGGCGGCGACGACCTGTTCGATTTGCTCTTCGCCCGCGGCGCGGCGGGAAAACTTGGTCCGCCGGGGGAGCACGGCCTGAATATCAACGCGCTTTTCGCCGGGACGTCGGCTGATGGCGACCCAATCGCCGACGGCCGGAAACGCGCTGGTTTCGGCGTGGCGATGGAAGAACCCGCCGCCACATTCGCCGAGCATTTCACGCTCGGCATCCTGCACGGCGTAGAACTTGCGACGCAACTCACACACCACCCGCGCGGGCTCGTAGCCGGCTTCGGCGTGCGGGGCAAAAGCAGCAGCCCAGTGGTCGTTCCATCCGTAGTCCTTCAGTGACATGTGAGAGGTCAAAATGACGGGCTCAAACGGTGCATGGCAATGGACAATCTATGCGCAGTTCGGGGGCGAATACAGGAGTATTGTATGCCCCATGAAAACAATGCTCCTTACCGCTTCGCCGGCGGTGCTGAGAGCTTCCCCCTACAGGGCCAAGCCCACTGCCGCACGACGATCTCATAATTACTGGGAACAGTTCCTCGAAGATGAGCCTGCTTCCAGTCCCTCGGGTTCTCCGAACCCGCGGCCTCCGATCAAAGATCGCGGTTCCTGGCGTTACGACGCCAAGAAACGTTCGATGATCTCCCCTATCCTCGCCGTTTGCATAACCGCGAGTGTGCACGGGGTGGTGATGTTTGGCTTCAATGACAAAAAAGCTGAAATCGTGACTCGAAACGATGTCGAAGAGCTCCCGCTGGTTCTGCTCGAAATGCCTCCGTTGGAGGACTTGGACGAACCGGAAGAAGTCTTCGACGGCGATGCACCGAAGGAAGAAATCGACCCGGGCCAGTTCGTGCCCATGCAGGCCGATATTCCGACCTTTCAGACGGAAGCAACCTTTGTGCAAGAGATGGATTTCAAGTCTCTGGTGCCGAAACCGGAGTTCGATTCGGCGGTCTTATCGATCCCGAAACGGATCTCCCACTCCCGCATTGATCAGTCCAAAATGAAGGACCTCTTCAATCTGGCCGATCTGGATCGGATTCCAGAGCCGATTTTTCAACCAGCCCCCGTATTTCCTCATCGGCTGAAACAAGAGGTGCAATACGCGGAGGTCACGGTTGAATTCATCGTCGATTCGACGGGTAAGGTGGTCTGGGCGACGATTGTAGATGCTACTTATCGAGGATTCGAAGACGCGGCAGTCATGGGCGTCTCACGCTGGCAATTCCGGCCGGGAATGAAGAATGGCAAGAAGGTTAATACCCGAATGCGAGTTCCACTCCGGTTCCGTGTTAACGGCGAAGATTAAGCGGACGAAGGTCGAAGTTAATCCCGCCTGAGTCGTCCGAATTCCTCGGAGGGCGCCGGATCGCGAAAGCGACCCGGCGCTCTAGTTTTAGGATCCAGGCCATTGAGCCTGCTCAGCGGATTCGAGTTCGATCTGCGCAAGTATGCGTATGGCGGGAGGGGCCGACATCCGCTACGATGGGCCGCTCAAGTTTGGAGCGCACCGCCGGGGTGTGCCCCGTCTTTTTTCGTCCTGCTGGCGTGGGACGAGAGTCGAGTCGAGCCGCACTCCGCGAGGGGTGCGGCTCAATCTTGGGCAGCTCAGACTGCGACGGGTGACGAATCCGCGTCTGCGGCAAGCTCGGTGGCGTCGGGACGATAAAAGAGCGCGGTGCGACCGACGGTGCTGACCAGCACGCTGTGGGTGGATACGGCCAGCGCCTCGAATTGTTGGGCCCGCATGTGGCGGTCCAACGTATTAGCGCGAACCTTGACGAGATTTGAGCGGGTGAGGCGATCGTCGAGGTTGCAGGTGATGGCGGGCGTAACCCCTTCCTTCCCCACGTGGACCGCAGGATCGAGAAGCTGGCCATTACCGCGCAAGATGCGGCGCTCCGCACCGGTAAGCGGGAATGTTGTCATGCTCACAGAGCGGAGTCAGAAACCAGCAACTCGTCAACCCGGGTGATGGTTTGGGGCTTGATGAGGTAAGGGAATCTGAAAATTTAGGGGCATGTTCGCTGGGCATTTTGGGATCGGATTGGGGTTGAAGCGATGGGCTCCGGCCGTCTCGTTGGGCACCTTATTTTTAGCCGCGCAATGGGTCGATCTACTTTGGCCAACGCTGCTACTGCTCGATTTGGAACATGTGCGCATCGCGCCGGGTGCAACTGAACTGACGCCTCTCGATTTTTATGACTATCCGCTGACGCACAGTATGGTGGGGGCGGTGATTTGGGCGTTCGGATTTGCGCTGCTTTACGGACTGCTGAGTCGCTCAAAGGCACCCGCCGTGATCTGTGCGGTGGCAGTGTTCAGTCACTGGGCGCTCGATTTTTTGGTGCATCGGCCGGATCTGCTGTTGGTGCCGGGAGGCGACCTCAAAGTCGGCTTAGGGGGGTGGAATTCACTCTAGGTGACCGTGTTGCTGGAGGCGTTGTTTTT
>CAXBOL010000613.1:0-3726 GCA_963977295.1 uncultured Opitutaceae bacterium | reverse complement strand
CCGCCAGCAACGACACATAGTATCCGACTGTTTGATACCGATAGGAACGGCAAAGATTATAGACCCGAACGCCCCGCTGAGTGGTGTATGAGGGATCGGTGAGGTAAGTGCGAGCCGCCACCAATTCGACATCAGGAATATCGAACGGCCAACGCTCGGGGTTGTTGACAACAATTAGATTGCGCATGGGAAAAGATTATTTGGTCAGGGGTTTGTCACCCGGTTTCTGGATGATGATCAAGTTGGCATCATAGGTCAGCACGCCGAGGAGGACGGAGGATAAGACCCGATCTACGCCGATCGAATAACGTCGGGTCGGTGAATGGGGATTCGATTGCAACGGATCTGCGATCGAGACTTCGCGGGTCCGGCGATCGTAGCCGCACAGCACCACGAAATGCCCCGATGGACCACCGCGAAGATCGTCGTCATCGTCGTTCGGACCAAACTCCCGCATGGCTTCATACAAATAGGTCGAACTCAGTCCGGTCAGAATCGGGGAATTGTGATTTAAATACTTCCTAATCATGGCCCCGCTCAGCGGCTCGAATTTCACCAGGCCCCCCAACCTGATAAACTCGATATAGGCCCGTATCGCCAATTTGCGCTTGAGCGAACGGCGCACCTTTTCCTGCGCCTCCAACTTGGCGACTAACGCGCCCGGGGGCAGTTTGAACCAGGTCGGATCAAAAATCTGCAGATTATAACTGTAAATGGTCGCCTTATAACCGCGCCTCAAGGCGTCAACCGCGAGTAACACCCCAAGGGTGCCGCCCGTCTCCAATTTCGGCACTTCGCCGATCAACTGCCCCAAAGGCACTTCCCGACCATGGTAGCGATAAATCGCATGCAAGCAGGTGGGGCCGCACGTGGTATCGTCCGGTTGGGCCAGCATCTCGAATTCGAGTTCATGGTTGGGTGAAACATCTAACGGTGACATTGATTGAATCACTCCTCCATAGCACAACCACCGCGCAATCCAAGCGTGGCCCGAGAAATATTAATTTCTCTTCTGTTACCTACGGCAGCAGGCTGCGCAGGACCGGCCGCACGCGGCGCGCTAACACTGGGTTGGCGTAGGCCACCCAGCTCACCGGCGTGGTCACGTCCATCGGCGAACGCAGCGGCTTGCCGCGTGGCGTTTCCACCCCCCCTCCCGCTTCCCGCAGAATCAACTCGGTGCAAAGGTCGTAGGGGTGACTGCATAGACTCGCTGAATCCAATCCCATCTCAGCATAAGCCTCCAGACGCACATCAATTACCATGCGATCACGGCCCGACAACAACTCGGCAATCTGGCCGCCGCTCGCAATATATTGGTCCTCAAATATTGGTAACACCTTGCTGCTCCCCGGCGTCAGGAGTCCCAACCGCTCCCACAACTTTTCCTCAAACGCCCCCAACCACGCCTGCCCCACCGGAATGTATTTATCCACGGTCGCAAAGCCGTGCTGAAACTCCGGCGCGGGTGAGGGCGTCGCTCGCAGTTTCATGTGGGTGCCTGCCCGCAC
Source organism: uncultured Opitutaceae bacterium (assembly GCA_963977295.1). Taxonomy (GTDB): domain Bacteria; phylum Verrucomicrobiota; class Verrucomicrobiia; order Opitutales; family Opitutaceae; genus Actomonas. Next base: position 2,215 of record CAXBOL010000613.1, on the reverse strand, counting down.
ATCGTGCGCCAAGCCGACCACCTTGCCGGTGCCTTTCACCACGCTCCGTCATCGCGGCAACCACAATGTCGCCGAGATGATTCCGTTTGCCTCGCTGGGGCGCGAGTCCGGCCAACGACCACCCACTGCGCTTGTCGTGCATCAGGCCTCGGGTGCCATCGATCGGGTCGAGGATCATTTTCCATGCCGTCTTTTTAACCGGGGTGCCCAGCGGGAATGTGAGCTCTTCCTCAATCCCTTCCATGACGATCTCCACGGGCCAAGACTTCGGCCAATGCGCTCCCAACCATTCGACCAACGCCTCCTCTGAAACTCGATCAATCTCGTAAATTGTGTCCGCCGCCGTCTCCGCCGCCACGCCCGCAAAATTTTTATGCGGCCGATCCCGGGCCGCGATCAGACGATCTCGCATGGTGTCCTGCAACTGACACATTAACCGGCGCGCACGTTCGAGTATTCGAGAATCCATGGGCACCCATCAGAGCAGGAAGTGCGACGCTTGCCCACTCGAAATCTCACCGCATGATCCGTTCATGCAAAACCCTCCCCCACCCGATCTGCTCCCCGGACGCATCCTATCTCCCCGACGGAAAACCACTCACGCGACCTCTCACGCCGAACTCGCGGCCGAACAGCTCGCCCATTTTGCCATCGATCCGACCTCCCCCCTCGGCCAACCCCTGCTCGCCCTTACGGAAAAACTCTACGCCGCCCACACCGATCTGAGCACGCTTTGGTCGGAAACCACCCGCACCCTCGCGACGTTGCCCCGGGAAGATCGGCTCGCCCTGTTCAACGCCAAGAAATTTGCCGCCTTCCAGTTAGCGAAGCTGCTCGACCTGCTGCAGAATCCTTCGCGATCGGTGCACCAGTCACTCGGTCACTCCATGGCGACCACCCTGGCCAAGGGCCCCTACCCGACTTTCGACAACGTCGCCGCCCTCTTCTCGGCCACCCCGGTCATCACCCGCACCGCGACCTACATTTTCGCCTGCACCGAGTGGATCGACGACGCCTTTCAGGGCCGCGAATTTCTCCATGAGATTTACTCTCGATTGCTCAATCCAACCTCGATCGCGCTCGCCAACCACATCGTCGATCTCGAAGCCGGCCCCCAAGCCGCCGACTATCTGGCTTGGAACTTCAACAGCGGCATGGCGGCCATCGACGGCGCGCTGTCACACTTGCTTGGGTATCAGGACATAGTGCTCGCCTCGCGTAACGTCTATGGCGGCACCTATCAACTCCTCCACGACTGGTTCGCCAAGTCGTCCAACCTCGATATCGGCGTCGAGTTCTTCGATGGCTTCGACGCCGCGACCTTCGCCACCACCCTTGAGCGGGTCCGTGCGACTCATGCCGATCGTCTGGCCGCCGGCCGCCAGATCTACGTTTTCCTCGAAAGCCCCTGCAATCCCCACGGCGTGTTTCTCGACGTCCCCGCCATCTGCCGCGCGGCCCACGCCCACGGCCTCACCGTGCTGCTCGACGCCACCGTGGGCACTCCGTTTCTGGTGCGCCCGCTGCAGCAAGCCGACGCGGTCGCCCGCCCCGACTATGTGATTCACAGTTACACCAAAGACCTCACGGGCGGCGGTAACACGACTGCCGGTGTCGTCATCGGTCGTGGCCCCGACATGTTCAAACCCAAGGGCGATACCGGGTGGGAGCAGACCCTGTTTTGGAATGTCTACTACGTGAAGGGGGCTTTTCTCGATTCCGACAAAGCCTTCGAGGTGCTCAGCGGCATGAAAACACTCGAACTGCGCATGCTGAAAAAGTGCATCAACACCTCGATCCTCGCCCGCTGGCTTGCCGCCCATCCGCTCATCAATGTTCGGGGTCCCGCCAATCCCGCCGATGCCAACCACGCCACCGCCACAGGCTTGTCCTACCTCGGGCTGCCGGCCCCGCTGTTCACCATCGATTTTGAAAAATCGGGCATCGAGCGCTTCGCATTTCAACGCTTCTTCGACGCCCTTGCCCCCATGTTCGGACACATGGTTTCCCTCGGACAAAGTAACACCGTCGTCCTCTGCCCGGCGCTCACGTCGCACAGCGAACTATCAGCCGAAGCCCTCAAAGCCGCCGGCATTGCGCTATCCACGATTCGCATCGCGGTGGGCGACGAAGAACCGCGGGAGCTCATTCGCGACTTTCTGTGCACGGCGCGCACCATGCTCGATCCTGCTTCACCCGGATTCAGTGCGGCCTT
>CAXBOL010000612.1:0-3737 GCA_963977295.1 uncultured Opitutaceae bacterium | reverse complement strand
CGCACACCAATAAAACCATTTTGCCGGTCGAGAATAATGCCCTGTGCATGCAATGTCACTCTGCTCCCGGTCGCGTGATGCCTCAAACTAATGTGCTGGCGCCGATTATCGATCCGCTGGCGCATTCGCGGCACGCGGAAGGTTCGACGGGGAATCAATGTGTGTCCTGTCACATGCCGACGACCAACTACATGATCCGTTCGCCGCGCCATGATCACGGCTGGCTCAAGCCGGATCCGCTGCTCACGAAAGAACTCGGTATCCCCAATGCCTGCAGTCGGTGCCATACGGATCAAACCGTGGATTGGGCCATTGCACACGCCGAGGCGTGGTATGGGGATAAATTGGATTCCCGGCAGCGCCAACGGGCTCGCGCGGTCGCCGCGGGTCGCACGGGGTCGGAAGAATCGGTCGCAGCGCTGCTCACCCTAATGAAGGATGAAGACATCCCCGCGTGGCAGGCCACTTACGTGCAGTTGCTCAGTAGTCACTTTCACGATGCGCCGGTGGCGGCGGCGATCGAAGAGGCCCTGGATCATGAAGACCCGATGGTCAGGTCCGCGGCGATGCAGGCGATGGCTGGACAAGCGGGTAAAGAGGACTTGGTGCGCAAAGGCTTCGAGGATCCCTCCCGACTGGTGAGATTTGACGCCCGCTGGGCACTGCCGCAGGACCCGACGGCGAGCGAGCAACTCAAAAGCGAGTATCAAACCTATTTGGAACTAGCCCTGGACCAACCCGGCGGTCGGCTGCGCATGGGACAACTTTTGGCCAATCTGGGGCGCTTCGATGAAGCGGCGACCGAGCTGGGCACGGCGGTGCAATGGGACCGGTATTCACCCGGCATCTACGAAACCCAAGCCATGGTGTTGCAAGCGGCGGGTCGGATGCCCGAGGCCGCGACCGCGTTTTATCGCGCCGCTCAGCTCCAAACGGAGAGTGGCGACGCGATGTTCCGCGCCGGCTTGGCCTTTGCCGAAGCCCAACGCATGCAAGAGGCGGAAAACGCCCTGTCGATCGCAGTGCAACGAGACCCCCAATTGGATCGGGCCTGGTATAACCTTGGTCTGCTGCAGGTGCAGAAGGGTGATCTTGCCGCGGGGCTCGCTTCCCTGGCCAAAGCCGAAGAGGTCGCTCCTCGCGTGCCGGACTATCCTTACGCTGCCGCGACAGTGCATTGGCAACAAGGGGACCGGGAAGCCGCGAGGGCGGCCGCCCAGCGAGCCTTGGCGGTGAACCCGAACTACGCTCCGGCGCTGCAACTACTGCGTTAGGGCTTAATTGCGAAAATAAGGGCTCTCGCTTCGGGGCATCGGACTTTATCGTTGTAGCCGGGGTCGCTGACCCTTGGGCGCTCACATAAGCATTGTCCTTCTGTTGCCCACTAATGCGTCGTGCCAAAAGGCCCCCAGTTTCTCCAGTCACGTTCTTTTCACATCGGGCGGGTGAACTGCTGTAGCCGGGGGCGCCCGACTTAGCCAAGGCTTCGTTGGACACGGTTGACCCCGGTCGTTCGCGGGAGCCTCACTCTTCAAACCCCGGGCTCACCGAGCCCGGCTGCTACAACTCAAACCGCGCGCCCCCGTATTCCCCGGAAATCAGCACCTTCGTCTCGCGTTCACCTTTTAGTTAGCGCTTATGGGACGCTGACCCCGGAACCGGCTGACAGCGCACACCGGGGTCAGCGACCCCAGTTATAGTCTTTCTAAAAATGCACTAGGATCCGGCCTGGGCTTCGAGTCGGATGACAGCGTAACTGCGCATTGCGTCTTTGAATCCGAAGTTACGATACGTCGGAATGGCGGCGTTCTTTTCGTCGGCATCAGTGCAAATGACCAAGCACTCCGGGTTCACGGTCGCGAACGCGTGGCGCACGATATGATCCAACAAAGTTGTGCAGACCCGTTGGCGGCGGTAGGCCCGGGCGGTGGTGACGTATTGAAAGCGTCCAATGGTTTCAGTTTCATCGAAGAAAAGGCCCATGCCGCCAACCAATTCGTGCCCCCGGAAGGCGCCCCACCAATGACCGCGTTGGTCTTTGACCATGGCCTGGCTGGCCTCCATCTGGCGCCGACGAAACACGCCGTTATCTTCGGGGTAGTGGAAATCTTCCGCGTCGATTTGAATCTGTTGTTGCAGCATGGTTTCCCATTCCTGGGCCGTCTGCAAGGGACGGACCTTGAGGTCTGGGTTGATTGCAATCCCGCCGTGGTAGCCTGACATCGAAAGGGAAATGCCGTGCGAAGGTTTGAATCCCGCCTCGATGAACTGACTGATTTCACCAAGCTTGGGTTCATCCCAACCGAGGGTAATATGATTCAGGGTGGATCCGAAGGTTTCGCGGTGGAGGTCCAACCACGAGGTCAGTGCTCCGGCCCGAGGCGCTTCGCGGAAAAGCAGGTAGTTGCCGAACCAAAAGGAAGGATTATTCGGCGTGCGGATGGCCCAGTGCGTTGGGTAGACATCGATAAATCCATCGCGGCGGTGGAAAATGGCATCGGTGCGACAAACGAGGTTATGCATGACAGAGGGCGAAGATCTACGGTGGCGAAGGACGTTTGAGGAGTTAACGGCGCCAACACGTTGCCGCGCAATGGTAGGATTGGATCTACGTTACGGCCCGATAAATTCTCGATCCCCGTCGATTGATTGTGGACCCGAACCCGCATTCGATGCGCAGGATGAAATTTGGACGATGTTTTGGTTTTGGTGGAATCCTGATGCTGGGAATCACGATCCACCTCGCGGCGGGTGAGTTTAAACCCATGTTTGACGGGGACAGCTTTGATGGATGGTATGTGGCGATCGCCGGAAAAGGACGGGTGGCGCAGCAAGATATCTTTACGATCGAAGGCGGCACCATTCGCACTTACGCCGCCAAGCCCCATCTCAGTGAACAACCGTTTGCCGGACTCATCACCGAAAGAGAATACCAAGCCTACCATTTGAAATTAGAGTATCGCTGGGGCGAAAAGATTTTTGCGCCCCGGGACCAGATGGTGCGAGACGCGGGGGTGATGTATCATGTGTTCGGGGACGACGTGATCTGGCCGGACTGTTTGGAATGCCAGATCCAGGAAGGGGATACCGGCGATATTTGGGCGGTGAATGTGATTGCCACCTCGAAGGTGCAAAACGTGATCCGCAACTATTCCCCGACCGGGAAAGAAGTGACTCGAGGCGGACCCGGTGAACCTCGGTTTGCGCGTTTCCATCGGAGTTATTGCTGGGAAGTTCCAGGTTGGAACACGGTCGAGTTGATTGTGCAGGGACCGAAAGCGATCTTCAAAGTCAACGGACACGTGGTCAATGAAGTGACCAATGCGGTGGTGAACCGCGATGGAGTCAGCGCGCCGCTGGAGAAAGGTAAAATTCTCCTGCAGGCGGAAGGCGCGGAGATTTTCTACCGTAATGTGCAGATCAAGGAATTGTCGCTGCCGTAACGGGGGGGGCGTGGGTGCAGCAGCACCGGAATGTTTAACCACGTCTATGAGCGAATTGAATGGCCTGACGTGGACCCACCTTCGCCAAGGCTATGGTGGGCACGGCACGCATGGCTTCGCTAACGCTGCGCCTTGGTGCTGGATGTCGGGCGTAAAGCCCGACCCACGGTGATTGGTATAACTTATACCAACGTCTTTTGAGAAATAGACTTTAGAGCCATTTGTTCTGAGGTAGGGCGTGACCGCCCTCCGTCATCCCGCTGAGCAAGGACTTTGGAGGACACGCTGGGCGCG
>CAXBOL010000611.1:0-3745 GCA_963977295.1 uncultured Opitutaceae bacterium | reverse complement strand
GGTGAATCAACCGGACCGGTGAGGTAACCCCACTTCTTGCGCCCCAGTGCGATTCCAGCCCCTCACGCTTGCCGCGTCATTTGAGATTTAGAGATTGATTATTTATAATTATTATTTTTCTTTAGCCAAACCACCCCCACATGACCCCTTACGATCTAGCCGTTCTCGGCCTCTACTTCATTTTCATGCTCACCATCAGCTGGGTGTTTCGGCATTTTGTGTCGGATGTCGGCAGCTACTTTCGCAGCGGCGGTCAGGTGCTGTGGTGGATGGCAGGGGGGTCCGCATTCATGGTTTCATTTAGTGCCTGGACGTTCACGGGAGCCTCCAGCCGGGCCTACTTGGACGGCTGGCCCATCATGGTTATTTTTATTGCCAACGCTTTCGGGTTTTTCTGCAACGCCGTCTATTTCGGTCCGAAAATGCGGCAACTTCGGGTCATCACTTCGATGGAGGCGGTCAAACAGCGATTTGGACGAGCCAGCGAACAGACCTTCACTTGGATCGTCCTTCCGCTGCAAATGATGACGGCTGGTATCTGGCTTTACGGCATGGGGGTTTTCTTTTCCGCCGCCTTCGGTTTCGACGTGCAAACCACCATCATCGTGACGGGGCTTTGCGTGCTCTTAATGTCCTTGGTTGGCGGCAGTTGGGCCGTGATCGCCAGTGACTTTGTGCAGGTCTTGATACTCATTCCGATTACGATCGTTACAGCGGTCTTGGCCGTGGCCAACGCGGGTGGATTTACGACCGTGGTCGAAAAACTGAGCACCACCCGCATGGATCTGGGCAAACTCTTCACCGACGACTTCCTGCTGTTCTGGTGCGTTGCGATCTTCCTCAAGCAGTTCCTGTCGACCAACAACCTCAACGATGCCTCCCGCTACCTTTGCGTGAAAGACAGCAAACATGCCCGCAAGGCTGGCCTGCTCGCTGGCGGACTCTTCCTCGGCGGTGTGTTCTTCTGGTTTGTTCCGCCCATGATCTTGTCCACCCAGCCCGTCGATTTGGCCGGCGTGTTTCCGAAGTTAAGCAACCCCGCGGAGGGCGCTTACTTTGCCGTAGCCCAAGCGGTCTTTCCGGTCGGCATGATGGGGTTACTCGCCGCGGGTATTTTTGCGGCGACCATGTCTTCCATGGATACGGGGCTGAATCGCAACGCGGGTATATTCGTCAAGAACTTCTACCAACCTTTGATTCGTCCTCAAGCCACGGACCGCGAGCTACTCAACGTGGGCAAGTTTTTGACAGTCGTGCTGGGTCTCATCGTCATCGCCATCGCCATCTTCTACAGCCAAATCAAAAATCTCTCGCTGTTTGAACTGATGCTCAAATTCCAGATTTTGGTGAGTCTCCCTTATGTGGTTCCCCTCGTGTTGGGTTTGCTGATTCGCCGGACTCCAGGCTGGGCTGGATGGTCTACCCTCTTGGTCTGCTTCTTGGTCAGCTACCTCACCACCACGTTTCTCAATATCGACTGGGCAGTTTCGATGTTCGGATCATCCGATGGCATCAACACTTGGGAGCGTCAAAATTGGGAACAAGGCATCGGGGTGTTCACCATTACAGGTGCCGGCATTCTTTGGTTCCTCTTCGCCAAACGTTTTTACGCCGGCCAAACCGACGCCCAAAAGGCCGATATCGAGACCTTCTCTCGTAACCTAGACAAGCCGGTCAACTACGCCGAAGAGGAGACTGCCCCCGAGAGCGATGACAAACAATCCAACATCATGGGGTGGCTCTGTATCCCCTACGGTGCCGTCGTGATTCTGATGGCCCTGATCCCGAACCCCATGATCGGACGAATCGCATTTCTGTTCTGCGGTATCACCGTAATTACTATCGGCACGTTGTTGGTCCGACAATCCAAGGCAAAACCCACCGCCTGATGTCATCGCTTTCGCTCTCTTTGGCAGGCCGTCGGGCCTTGGTGACGGGCTCTTCGCAGGGCATCGGTCTGGCCATCGCCGAGGCCCTCGCCGCCCAAGGCGCCGGCGTGATCCTCAACGGTCGCGACTCCGTTAAGCTGAATCAGGTTACCCGGGAACTTGCCAACCGGTATCCGACCGTTTCTGCCCAATGCTTTGATGTGACCGATGCCCCGGCCGTCGCTCAGGCTGCTACCGACATCGGTGCGGTCGACATTCTGGTCAACAACGCCGGCATCCACCGTCGGGCGCCTCTGATCGAGATGACCAAGTCCGATTGGGATCTGGTGTTGTCGACCAACCTCACCAGTGCGTTTTTGGTCGGACAGGCTTTCGCCCGCCCCATGATTGCCGCGAAATCCGGCAAAATAATTAACATCTGTTCCCTGATGAGCGACTTGGCTCGCCCCTCCACCGGAAACTATGCGGCCGCCAAGGGCGGACTACGGATGCTAACCCGGGCCATGTGTGCCGAATGGGCCGAGCACAACATTCAGATCAACGGTATTGCCCCAGGATACATCGCCACGGCACTTACCGCGCCCCTCGCTGAAGATCCCAAATTTGATGCCTGGATCAAAACCCGCACGCCTGCCCGCCGATGGGGCACAGTCGACGATCTAACCGGCGCCGTGGTGTTTTTTGCCGGTGGCGCTGCCAATTTCATCAACGGTCAAATTCTTGCCATAGACGGTGGATTAACCGCCGTCGTTTAACCCTCTCCTCCCCCCATCACTTCCATGTCTCATCGCGGGCACATCGTTTTACTTCCACCCAATCGCGTTTGGCGGACGTATCCGGGTGGAGCCACGCTCGACGGGATCACCGGGCAATCTCCGCCTCGAGACTCACACTTTGCGGAAGATTGGATCGGGTCCACCACTCGGGCGGTTAACCCGGCGCGCGAATCGATCTACGAGGGCGTTTCCCAGGTGCGGCTGGACAACGAAACCCACGATTTGGCCGAGTTGGTCGCTTCCGACCCCGAGTATTTTCTCGGTGCAGACCACGTCGCAACCCACGGACTCTCTTTAAAGCTTCTGGTGAAGTATTTGGATTCAGCGGTCCGGCTCCATTTTCAGTGTCACCCGTCACCTGACTTCGCCCGGCGAATCCTCAATTCCCCCAGCGGTAAAACCGAAGCCTATCACATTCTCGGAGTGCGCGAAGACATCACCGCGCCCTACATTTACGTGGGATTCCAGTCCCCGCCGAAACTCGATGCCTTGAAGACAATGATCGAGCAGCAGGACATCGCTGGTCTCGAACAATGCTTCGAGAAAATCGCCATTAAACCCGGGGATACCTACTTCATCCCGGGCGGAATTCCGCACGCCTTGGGCGAGGGTGTGTTTATGGTCGAAATCCAGGAGCCCACCGATTTCGCCGTGCGATTTGAGTATGAAAAGGCCGGATACGTTTTACCGGAGGCCGCCCGCTTCATGGGCCGCGGGATCGACTTTGGCCTCTCCATGATCGATTTGACCCCCTACCCGTTGACCGAGGTTAGGCAAAAGTTTTTCTGTGCAGGTGGTTCCAGAAAAACACTGGGGATCACGTCTTTTGAAGAAACTTTGATCGGACCGGACCGCACCGACCGATTCAAAGTCGCCAAAGCATTCATCAACGAGGCCACCTCCTTCCACGATGAGAGTTTCTCCATCAATATTGTGACCGCGGGAAGTGTCGACGTCACCGTGGATGGTAGGACGCACACGCTGCATCAATACGATAAATTTTTCTACCCCGCACTTCTCGGCGCCATCGATCTTCGGCCGCACGGTTCCGCTGAAATTCTACGTTGTTATCCACCGAGT
>CAXBOL010000610.1:0-3764 GCA_963977295.1 uncultured Opitutaceae bacterium | reverse complement strand
CAGCGACTGCCTTGCCTCCATTGCGTTCCGCTCAAGGTATCCTGGCATTTCTTGCCCATAGATTCCTCTGACATATTCACGCCAGCCCAAGATCTGTCGCACAAATCCTTCCACTGCGGCCAACGGGGCCGTGCCATTCCGGTGGCATTCGATCGCCGCGGCGACCACCTCGCGCGGCGAGAGCAGTTTCAAATTCATCACAGCCGACAACCGGGAGTGGAAAAGCCAAGGTTCCCCCGTCCACATGGCGTCCTGATAGCGTCCAAATTCTTGTAAGCGGTGCTGACAAAAGTCCGCGAGGGCCTTCAACGCCCCGGCCCGTGTCACCGGCCAGTCGAAGTGGGCCAAATCCCCCGGATGGTCCGCAAACTCGTGTTCGGCCAACGCCATGACCTCTAAGGTGATCTTATCTGGTTCAAACCGCATCGGCGGCGGCACTTGACCAGGACCGTGGCGATTAAACGTGCCCCGATTGCTCGTATCAAAATTCCATTGCCCACCCTCGGGATTACCCTCGCCGTCGACGAGGATACCAAACTCTCGGCGCATTTCTCGATAGAAGAACTCCAACCGGAGTTGTTTACGTCCCTTGGCATGCGCCGCGAAGCGATCCTTGGTGCAATAAAAGTGGGTATCGTCCCGCAATGCCAACGTCGAACCCGCCGCGTCCACTACCTGGCGCAAGGCTTGTTCCACCCGCCAGTCACCGGGCGGAGTCATCACCACCTCGGCTGGACGACATCGCTCCAGCACCCGCGCCAATTCAGTTCCGAGGGAGTGAGTGTTTTGCGGAGAATCCAATGCCACGTAGTCGACCGACCAACCGTCCTTCGCACGAAGCACATCGCGAAAATGACGCATCGCCGAGAGGAACAAAACGGTGCGCACTTTGGACGACCAAACATGGGTGGACTCTTCTTTGACTTCGGCCATCCAAACCATGTCGCGCGCCGGATCAAAATCGTCCAGTGCGCTTGAAAACTCATCCAACTGATCACCCAATACCACCACTAGGCGCCGACACTTCCGCACGTTCATGGCCGGGATTTTCGCAGCTGTTGATACGCGTCCAGTGCCGCCTTGCGCGCTTCGGCATGATCCACGACCGGTCGGGGATAAGTCTGATTCAACTGCAGGTTCGCGCGGGCCAAGACATCCTCGGGAGCCTCCCAAGGCGCATGCAAATACTTGTCGGGTAATGCCGTGATCTCCGGCACCCATCGGCGCACGTATTCACCTGCTCCATCAAATTTCTGCCCTTGGAGAACTGGCGCGAAAATTCGAAAATAGGGTGCGGCATCGGCCCCACAACCGGCACTCCACTGCCAGCCCAATGTATTACTGGCCAGATCCGCATCAAGCAATGTGTCCCAAAACCATTCCGCGCCCTTTTGCCATGGGAGTCGTAGGTGTTTCACCAAAAACGACCCGACCACCATGCGCACGCGATTGTGCATCCAGCCCGTCGTCCAAAGCTCCCGCATTCCGGCATCGACGATCGGGTATCCGGTTTGTCCCTGTTGCCAAGCCTTGAGCAGCTTCCCATCCGGATCTTCGCGCCAAGGAAACGCGGTAAACTCCCCGCGCAAAGGTTCCTTCGGCGTGCGCTCGAAATGGTAGAGCAGTTGATAAGCGAATTCCCGCCAACCAATCTCCGCCAGGAAAACTTGGGCCCCTTTACTCGGAGGGAAAATGCCTCGCGCTGCCCCTAGTTGGGCCACGGCCGCCCAAACTTGGCGCGGGCTGATTTCGCCCCAATGCAAATGAGGCGACAACCGCGACGTTCCGGATTCCGCCGGGAAATCGCGCCCCCGCCCGTAACTTTCGATCACCCCGTCGGCGAACTTCGCCATCGCCGCCTTGGCCCCGTCTTCCCCCGGTTGCCAATGGTGCGGAAACTCGTCGGCCCAATCGAGTCCGGGCAACAACGCCAACGAGCCGAGTTCCACGGAGTCAGGCCAGTTGGGCGGACTCAACCAACGCGCGGGTAAGTCTGCAAGAGGGAGTGGTTTTTCCAGTTGCAGGCAGTGTCGCCAATACGGCGTAAAAACCTGAAAGGGTCCGCCCTGCTTGTTCTTGATCGTGTGGGGTTCATGCAGCAGCGCCCCGTTGAAGCTTTGGGCGTCGATCCCCTCAGCCTTGAGCATCGTCTTGATTTTCGCATCACGAATCCGCGCTTCTGGTTCATAACGCCGGTTCCAATACACGGCCGTCGCGCCGGTAGACGCAATCAACGCCGAAAGTTCGTCAGCCGAATCCCCGCAACGAAGAATTAACCTGCCTCCCCGCGCGCTGAGCGCCCGCTGGAGCACCTCGAGAGAATGATGCAACCACCATTGGCTGGCACCGCCCAGCGGCCACGCGCCCTCACCCGCGGGATCCCAAATAAAGACAGGCACCACCGCCCCGCCCCGGGCAAATGCCGCGTGGAGGGCCGGCTGATCCGCCAGACGTAAATCCTGTCTAAGCCAAACGAGCGTTACCGAGTCATTCACTCCTCAAGCAGCTCAAGTCCGCCTTCAAGGCAAGTGAGCAAATCAAACTTCACTGGCATAAAATTCCTCATAGGCGAGGGCCGCACGATCCCAGCTAAAATCCGTCAACATGCCGCGGCGTTGGACTTTTTGGTAGGTCTTGGTGTCCTGATAGAGCGCAAAAGCCCGATCTATCCCCGCCCCAACCCCGGCCGCATCGGGTTCAATCATGATCCCCGTGCCGTATTCCGGCGATTCTTCGAAATCAACTACGGTGTTCACCAGACCGCCCACCTTCGTTACCACTGGCACAGTGCCGTAGGCTTGAGAATACATCTGGTTTAGCCCACAGGGTTCGAACAACGAGGGCATGAGGAAGAAATCGCTGCCGGCCTCCACCAGATGACTCAGCTTTTCGTTCAACACCGCCGAGTGCGCAACTCTATCGGGGAGAGCCTTCGCCAATCTTTGCACCCTCGCTTCGAGCTCCGGACTCCCTCCGCCCAGGATAATGAGTTTAACCGCTTCGCGCTCAAAAAAGGCCTGATTCTCCAGCACTAATTGCACCCCTTTTTGCTCCGTCAAACGGCAGACCATGCCGAAAATGGGTCCTTTGAACTGGGGATCGAAACCATGAGTTTTCAGCAGCTCCGCACGGCAAAGCTGCTTTCCCGCCAAGTCCGCAGCGGTGTAAGGCGCGGATTCCACACTGCCGTATCGATGCCGTTGATGAGGCCGATCAAATCTTCGACCCGGGTCTGAATCACGCCTTCCAGACCGCAGCCAAACTCCGCCGTTTGAATCTCCTGAGCATACTGCGGACTCACGGTGGTCACCCGATCCGCAAAGAGAATGCCGGCTTTCATGGAGCTGACCTGACCAAAATACTCGACCCCATCGATACCCATGAGCTCCTCGGGGAGATTCGTGCGATAAAACGACCGCATCGGGAACAGCCCCTGAAAGGCGATGTTATGGATGGTGTGCACGGTCCGAATCGCCAGATTGGTGCTGTAACGATCTTCCGCGGCCCGCAGGAACAATGGCACCAATCCTGCCTGCCAGTCGTGGCCGTGCAAAATATCCACGTCCATATCCAGCGAACGCATGACCTCCACCACGCCTTTGCCAAAGAAAATAAAACGATGATGATTGTCGTCGTAGTCTCGCTCGCCGTTCCCATACGGGAACTTCCGGTCATAATATTCGTCCCGACAGATTAAATTCACCGTGAGATTGGCTTGCGGCGAAAAACTCCACAGATCCCCGGATTTGAACGAATCTCCCATT
>CAXBOL010000609.1:0-3764 GCA_963977295.1 uncultured Opitutaceae bacterium | reverse complement strand
GTGCCCATAAACCCATAAGAAAAATGAACCCTTGTCAACGGATTAATTATGGGTTTATGGAAATTGTATGCCTTCACCCTCGGACGTTCCGGTCAAAGTCAGCTTTTCATTTTATCCGCAAGATATGGCGGTGCTCAATCACCAGACCGTGGAGTTGAGGAAGCTAGGGGCGCTGGTGCGGCGTGGCACGGTGTTGCGGGCCTTGATTGAGATCACTAACGAAACCGAAATGTTCGCGGCGACCGTGCTGTTGCACCGCGACTATGTCGCCAAAGGCGGGGCGAGAGAAGCGGACAACGTGGCGGGAATTCCTACGGTCGATTTACCCAAACGCTTGGTCACTAAATTAGACAACGTGGTGACTGAACTCGCCGGTCGAGATATCATGGCCAATCGAGCCTATGTCGTGCGCGCCATCTTGAGGGCGGCCCCCAAACCTGCCGTCTGGGTGGGGGCAGTGAATCAGTATCTGACGGACTTTCCACGTCGCCCTCGCACCGTGGTGACCAAACCAAAAAAGCATGGCAAACGCTGATCAGATCGAACGACTGCGGGGTTTAGAATCGTTTCTGAATACGCGACTCTTGGGTCAGGATCAGGTGATTGCGCGAGCGGCGGCGGTATTCACGCGGGGGGAATTGGGTTTGGCTCGAAAGGATCGTCCTCGTGGCACTTTCCTCGCCGTGGGACCCACCGGTACAGGGAAAACAGAACTGGTTTTGCTGACTGCCCGTTACCTTTGGGGAGAGAGCCAAGTGTGTCGTTTCGATCTTTCCGAGTATCAGAGGGAGGATGCCATTGAACGGCTGTTAGGGGCCAACTCTCAAGATGGTGGAGCCATGGGGCGCGCCGCGCCTGTCGCGTCCCCGCGGGTCTGGCTTTTTGATGAAATGGAGAAGGCGCATCCGAAAGTCTTTGATCTCTTCATTCAAATTTTGGAGCCCGGCTGCCTGACGTTGGCGACGGGGGAGAAGATTTCGTTTCAGGATGATTATGTGGCGTTCACCTCGAATGTGGGATCAGCCGAATCCATGCGGATGACTCGATCTAATCGGACGAGTGTGGAGCAAGCCGTTTTGAGACGAGTAGGGGAGACCCTTCGCCCTGAATTCGTGGCCCGGATTCCAGACCAATTGGTGTTCGACCGACTCACCCCGTCTATTCAGCGGAAAATTGCCCAACTGCATCTGGCCAATGAAGTCGCCCGAATGCGTTCGGTCGGACACGATTTGGTGGTCTCTCAGGAGGCCTTGGAATTCTTGATTCGCGAAGGGTTTCATTCCCATTTGGGAGCCCGGCCTCTGCGGCAGACGATTGAGCGACACTTGCAGAATGCGGTCGTGCGTGGGCTTTTTGAAAAAGGAACCGGCAGTGGTCGCATTGCGTGGCGGGCCGATGAAAATCAAATCGAGCTGGAGTAGGATCAGGCGCGGACGACCGACTTAGATTTAAGTGGGTGAGGCAGGAGATCGGAGTATTCCGGGTAATCGGGTTTAGTTAAAAGGTTTTCGGGGATACTTCAAAGCCACCGAAACCGAGTTGCCAGTAGGCTCAGGAAAAAGCCCCGCACGGTCCCGGTGCGGAGCGGCATGAGCTTCGGCAATGGTTCACTCTTACGGCAGTTTCTCCTTCCCCTTATCAGCAACCCCGGTGTTGCCCTTGCCAAATGTGGTGGTGCCCGAGCGTCGGGCGCTCTTTGAGGCCGGTGGGCTTCGGGTGTATTGCAATCGTCAGGCCCCGGTCCGGTGGCGGGATTATGAATACCGTGATGGTGTCATCCTACTCGCCTTGGGCGATGCCGACGGCGTCGTCTCGTGGCAGGGGAAGAAGACCAAGACGAATCAACGGACGATCAGAGGCGGTGACTATTGTTTCGTCCCACCGGGAGTAAGACTGGGGCTGAGTTGGAAACTGGCCGCCGACATCATCATTCTGCACCTGAGTCCGGACATGATGAAGTTTATGGGGTTTAAGTGGGGACGCACGATTGCATTTTATGCAATGGCGGAATTGGCTTTGCGTGACCCGTTGATGGGAATCCTGGTGCAAAAACTCGGTGAATTTTGTCATCACCATCCGGTTCGTGATGCGGCTCAAATCATCGCGTTGGGACATTGCCTGAGTGCGCGGATCGTCAACGGGATCAAGTTGAGTCGAAAGCAACCTGTGAAGGTGCAACGAAAATTGGGGACCGAAACCATGCGCCGCGTGGTGAAGTATGTGGACGAGAATTTGGGAGAAAAAATCTTGCTGACCGAACTGGCCCGGGAAGCCCGTTTGAGCGCCAATCACTTTACGGTGTTGTTCAAAGCGACGATGGAAATGACGCCGGAACAATTTATCTTACGAACCCGCTTATTGCGGGCCAAAACGATAATCGAAAACGGAGCGCACACCGTGGGTGAGGTGGCCCACATGACCGGCTTTTCCGATCACAGTCATTTGTCGGTGCAGTTTAAGAAATTGTTCGGGGCATCGCCCCGTGCGTTTTTGCCCGCCGTGCGAACCACCTGATTATGAAAATTATTCGGGTAGTTTTCCAAGACAGGTCCGGTAGAAATCGTTACGATTGAAAACAGTTTGCAGCGCGGTGTCCTTGATGCCGCTTTTGATAGAATAGATTTAACCAGTGCCGCTGTTTTCGGGCGCGGAATGGGCACACGGCTTCAACTCAACACGATGCACCATGCCAACTCCGAATTCCGTCACCTTGATTGTCCCTCTCCCTGAACAAGATTACGCGGCCTTTACGGCAGCGGGTCGGCACCTCGTTCGCGTCATGGGAAGCGAGGCCCCTGATTTGTTGGCGTTGGTGGTTCACACCCTGCGATGCCGTGATGCTCGGGGATTGGCGGAAGACTACCTCGAATCGGTCGGCTGGCCGTTGGAGAATAGTTCGGCGGATTCGTCGATAAATGAGCGTGGTAGCCGAACCGATTTCGATCGCGAAGGTCACGGCTTTGACGGCGGTGGTACTTCTGGTTCGGAATAGTTGGCACAGGGCGATCCGGAGTGCAGGGGCAACTGAAGGGTTTCCCTCGAAACTCGTCCAGATCATCCGGCTCAGGTCACTGATGAAACTCGTGGCGGTGCCAGTCGAGGAACGGACCGTGGTTTTCGGTGAGCCAGCGCAGTTTTAGCGTTTGGTTGAGTCCCAATTGGGTTCGAATTTCTGATGAGATTTTAGATGAGCAGATCACTTCGCCTTCGGGGCTGAAGGTTATCAGGAAGCGATCGAAGAGCGCATCGAGATTGGCGACGAGTAGGAAGCCATTGAAGACGTTCAGTCGTTCGGAGTCGGAATCGCATTTTGACCAAGGTTTGGCGTGGCTGGCACGGAGGAGTTCGGGCATGGCTATTCCTGTGACGGCGCAGGCACCACCCCAGTAGTCCATCAGGCTATCGCGATAGATGTTTTGTCCGACTCGGCGACGAATCGTCGCTTCCACTTCGGTCATTCCCAGCCTTTTGGAGCTCTCAAGTTCCTCCTCAACAATCTGTTCGAATCGCAATTCCGGCGCGTTTGGCAGAGCCCGAGCGACACTTGCGGCTTTGTTCAACAACCAAGTTAATTGTGACTCGGTTTCTTCACCAAAATATTGGTCCGTGAGGATGTGCCCCCATGCCTGCCGCTTGACTTCTTGATGTAGCGACTCCGGCGAGAATGACACCCACCAGCGCATTTCTGGAATAATTGCCTCAACCTTGACTCGGCAGTCGTGCTCGCTTCGGCTCTGCACAATTGCCGAGTCAAGGTTGAGGCA
>CAXBOL010000608.1:0-3768 GCA_963977295.1 uncultured Opitutaceae bacterium | reverse complement strand
TCACTATGGATTCTGGCTTAATCGTAAGGGCCGAGTGGAGGGTGACGCGATCATTGTGCGCGGGGAAGAAACCTGTTGTCGGGTTTTCAGTTGGAGTCTGCAGGCAGATGCAATTCGCCAACGGCTCGAGAGTTTTTTGGTTGCCGACGATGTTGAGCTGATGGACGAAACGTCCGAGTGGCAGGGGTGGCAATTGGCTGGCCCTCACTTGGCGAGTTGGTTCGAGGATCAGGAGAAATCGAAAAGGGAGTCTTCCCTAGAAGGGGCTTTGGTTTGGCCGGAGCCGATACCGTTGGAGCCGGAGAGTTTTGTCGTGGTGAGTCGGTCGACGCTGGCGTGGCCAAGTGAATGGGAACAGAGCGAGGGAATGATCTTTGAGCGCCTGAGAATTGGTGCAGGTCGGGCTCAGGTGCCCGTCGATCTTGGGCCGGACGACATGCCGCAGGAGGCAGGGTTGGATCAAGTCGGGGTTTCGTTTCGCAAGGGATGCTATCTAGGCCAAGAGGTCATGGCTCGAGTGCAAAACACCGGGCGCATCAGGCGTCGTCTGGTCAAAGTTTTTGGCAGTGGAGTGGTGTCTCACGACTCTGCGCCAATCGAACTTTGGCAGGGGCAGAACAAAATCGGAACGTTGCGCTCGCGCATGCTCGTGGGGAGCGGCGGATGGATCGGACTAGCGATGGTGAACGTGAGTTCGACGAATTTCGAGGAACCGGCCTTTCTGGAAAATTCAGACGGTCCTGAATTAGCGTTCGCCGTCAGTCCGTAATTGGGCGGGATTCAACGCATGAACAATTTGGAGAACCTGAGCCGAGTTTTTACCGGATTGGGTGCAAACACTGAGCAAGCGTCCGGTATGGCGGCTCAATTGCTCAAGCGGGCCGATCAATTGATGGTGGCGCGGGGGATCAGCCAATTGGACGCGGTAGATTATCTGTTGCGTCTCGCAACGAGTGGAGCCCATGGCGTCCCGCCTCCCGGATTTGAAGGCGTGACCGAAGCGGATTTGGCCAGTTCCACGGAGAGTCAAATCAATGATGAAACCGTTGACGCGGCCAGCGGACGGAATGGAGTGGGAAGTGAAATGCGCACTCGGGTAATCTCACTCTTCACGCTGACTTTTGGGTATGAGCCCACCGTAATTTGTCGGGCTCCGGGTCGGGTTGAATTTGTGGGTAATCACACGGATTATAACGGCGGGCCCGTTTTGGGCGCTGCGGTGGATCATGGCGTCTGGGTGGCGGCGGCACTGCGGCAAGACGGCGCTAAACGATTCAGATCCGATCAATCGGACGACATAGTCGAATTGGACGATGCGTCGCAGCCTCAGGAAGGTGAAACCAGTTGGGTAAACTACCCGTTGGGCGTGTTGGATGCATTATCTCGATTCAATCGGCCCGGTCCCGAAGGGTTTGATTATGCTGTTTGCGCGGATCTTCCCGTGGGGGCGGGTTTGAGCAGTAGTGCAGCCATTGAATTGTCCTCAGCGCTCGCATTCTTGACCCTGACCGGCCAGTCCGTCGACCGGGAGGAACTGGTCAAGATCGGACGGTATGCGGAAAACAACTTTGTGGGCGTCCCGTGTGGAATTTTGGATCAGGGAGTGTCGGGTTTTGGACGCGAGAACCAGCTGGTCTTTATCGATTGTGCCGGACCGCGTTTTGAGACTGTGCCGATGCCCGCGGGCACGAATTTTTGGATCTTTAACACGCACACCAAGCATGCGCTCGTGGATGGACTCTATAGTGCGCGCCATCGGGAATGCCTCGCAGCAGCGAAAGGGTTGGGCGTGGAGCATTTGGCGGACGCGGACGAAGCCTTACTCGCCTCGCGAGGAGCTGATTTGGCACCGATCGAATTGCAGCGCGCGCGTCACATCGTGGGCGAAACCTTACGAGTGCGGGGCACGATCGAGGCGTTGAGGGCTGGGGATCTGGCTGAGGTAGGGCGATTGTTGACCGCATCTCATCGCAGTTCCCAAATGAATTTTGAAAACAGCACTCCGGAGCTCGATTTTCTGGTGGATACGTTGGAATCCGTCGACGGGGTTTACGGTGCCAGACTCACGGGCGGCGGATTTGGGGGCGCGGTGATGGCGTTTACCAACGACGCTTTTGACGAAACTTCCGCGAGCGAGGTAGAGGCGAGCTACTTGAAGAAATTTGGGGCGAACCCCAAAGTGTATCATTTGAAGACGGCCGACGGGGCCGAAGTGATCCTGGGTGGCTAAGGTCTCGCTGGGGAGTATTTACCGATACCTCATTTCAGGCAGCGTGTTTTTTTCAACCTCTTCGAGGGTCGTCCATCCTAGGAGCGCTTTCTTAAGGGCGTCGTAGCGCATGGGGCGGTATCCGGACTTTTTGGCCTCGGCGACCATCTTGGACGGCTCCGCTCGGGTGATGATCAGATCCCTCATCTCCTCGGAGACTTCGAGGTATTCGTGAACCCCGGTTCGGCCGGAAAATCCGGTGCCAAAACATTTCTTGCAGCCGCGGCCGCGGTAGAGGGTGACTTCGGCGGCCGAGGGGTTCGTGAAAAATGGTGCTAACTCAGCCGGTGATGCGGTGTAGGTTTCCTTGCAGGCCGAGCAGACCCGCCGCACGAGTCGCTGGGAAAGTATGCCGATGACCGTGGGAGCGACCATGTGGGCTGCCACTCCTAATTCCAAAAGACGAGTAATGGCCTGGATTGAGTCGTTGGTGTGCAATGAACTCAGCACCAAGTGTCCAGTAAGGGCGGCCTCAGTCGCGATATTGGCTGTTTCCACGTCGCGAATTTCCCCGACCAAGACGACGTCGGGGTCTTGACGGAGCACCCCGCGAAGCAGGCGGGCGAAGGTGAGATCGATGCCGTGATTCACCTGATGTTGAGTAATGGAGGGCAGGCGTATCTCCACCGGATCCTCGAGCGTGACGATGTTGACGTCGGGTTGGTTGATCTCGGCTAAGCAGGAATAAAGGGTCGTCGTCTTGCCACTGCCGGTAGGGCCACAAACCAAGATCATGCCGTTGGGGCGGGAGATGGATCGGCGAACGGCTTGTCTAATCGAATCTGAAAACCCGACGGTCGACATCTTGGGGGTGGATTGTTGGCCGGGGGCTCCGAGTAGTCGTAGAACTGCCTTTTGGCCGTAGATCGTGGGCATCGTTGAGGCCCGAAAGGCCAAACGTTTTCCACCAAATTGAATTTCGAACGCGCCATCTTGGGGGATGCGGGATTGCGCGATATCGAGTCCACTGAGGATTTTAATCCTCACGATCATGCCCGAGTAAATCAGGCGCGGAAGCGTCAGTATGTGGGTTAGTCGACCGTCGATGCGCATCCGGACGCGTCCTTCGTAAACGTCGATTTCGAAGTGAATGTCGGATGCTTTGCGACCGAAGGAGGTGAAAAGAATACTGTTGAAGAGCTCGTTGAAGGATTCGCCCTGCAGCAGGTCATCGGCCTGATCGCCTGATTCGAGTTCTCGCCCACCTTCGAGCACGGGAAGGTCGTCGCAGGCTTTTTGGAGCGAGGCGGCGAGCGTTTTTTCGTCGGTGAAATGAAGGTCGATAACCGACGCGATCTCGTCGGGATGGGAAAAGACGGGGCTGATTTCTTTTCCGAGAATCTTTTTAAATGATGCGATGTGCCGGGTGTTGTCGGGATTCGCCATGCCGACGGTCGCGGCCTCAGCCAGTGAATTTAAGACGATCGCATTGGCAATGGAGGCGACTTCACGCGGGAGTTGATTGCCGTCCCCGGTGGGAAGCTGGACTTCGAATGGAT
>CAXBOL010000607.1:0-3775 GCA_963977295.1 uncultured Opitutaceae bacterium | reverse complement strand
CTGTATGGGGAATCATGCGGAGGAGTTGGGATTGGATCTGTGTCTATCTGGGTGAATCTGTGGTTAAAAGATTCGTGTCCATTCGTGGTTGAACTGCGTGATTCAGACTTAGACCCGGGGTGGGGTGGCAAGGGTGAAGTCTTGGTAGAGTTTGGTTAGGTTGGGGTTATACGCGGGGTCGTGGTCGAGGACCTTAGCCCAGCGGTCGCGCATGATTTTTACCTCGCGGCCGAAACGCTCGATTTTGTCGGGCGAATCTTCGACGCCGCGGCTGGCGGATTCGTGGTGATAGAGTTCGGCGTAGGGAGTCCACAGGTTGCGGTAACCCGCCGCACGGATGCGCAGGCAGAGGTCGACGTCGTTGAAGGCGACGGGGAGGTTTTTGGCGTCGTAGCCTCCGACTTGCTCAAAGATCTCGCGACGCACGACCATGCAGGCCGCGGTCACCGCGGCGTAGTTTTGCACGAGGCGCAGGCGATTGAACTGTCCTTCACTGCCGCGGGGGAGGTCCTTAAAGGCGTGGCCGGCGATACTGGGCGTGCCGTTGAGGCCACCGATGCCGAGGATCACGCCGGCGTGCTGAATCGTGTCGTCGGGGAAATAGAGCATGGCCCCCACCGCGCCGATTTCGGGACGCAGCGCCTGTGAGACCATTTCGCGCAGCCAGTCGGCGTGAATGATTTCGAGATCGTTGTTGAGGAACGCCAGCAGGGTGCCTTGGGCGTGTTGGGCGGCGAAGTTGTTGATGGCCGAAAAATTGAATACACCTTCGTAGTCGATCACGCGCACGCCTTCGGTTTGCAGCGCGGTGAAGTATTTCAAAATCGTGGGATCATCAGACTGATGGTTCACGACGATGATTTCGAGGTTCGGGTAGTCGGTGATGCTGCGCAGGGAGTCCAGGCAGGTGCGCAGCATTTCGTAACCGTTGTGCGTGGGGATGATCACGCTGACGCGCGGGAGGTATTCGGGGAGGTGATACTGTAGGCGCCAATGACGTCCCTCGACGGCCACAAGGTTGGCTGGGATCTGGTGCGTGGTGATGTAGTCGGTGAGGGCGCGGCGGGCGGCGTCGAGTGGGTAATCGTCCTTGCCCTCGGGGGTCATGGCGGTGGAGCCGGGGATGGCGCGCCAGTGGTAGAGCACGCGGGCGATGTGGCGGACTTTAGTGGGGGCGAGATCGGCGGTGGCGCGTAGGGTGAGATCCCAATCCTGACTGCCTTCGAACCCGGCGCGGAAACCGCCGATCGCGGCGATGCGGTCACGACGGAACACGGAAAAATGGCAGGTGTAGTTTTGGCCGAGGAGGAGGTCGGGGTTCCAGTCGGGTTTAAAATACGGGTCAGAGCGGATGCCGGCTTCGTCGATCTTGTCTTCGTCGGAATAGAGAAATTCGAGCTCGGGGTTGCCCTCGAGGGCGAAGATCACTTCGGCCAGCGCGTGCGGGCGCAGCTCGTCGTCGTGATCGAGCAGGGCGACGAATTCGCCGGTGGCGAGCGCGAGGGCGGAGTTGGACGCGGCTGAGATGTGGCCGTTGGTGGGGCGGCGGACAGTTTTGATGCGGGCGTCGCGTTTGGCGTAATCGGCGAGGACGCGGGCGACGTGCGGAGCGGGGCTGGCGTCGTCGGCGATGCACAGTTCCCAGTTGGGGTAATACTGTTCGCGCACGGATTCGATGGCGCGGATGAGCCACGGTTCCGGCGCGTTGTAGACCGGCATGACGATCGAAATCAGCGGGCGTTGGGTGAGATCGAGAGATTCGATGCGGGCGCGGTAGTTGATGGCATCGGCGAGCTTGAGGGTGTCGTAGCGCTGCACCCACGCGCGGTAGTCGCGGCGCAGGCTGTCGGGGCTGTTGACCGCGACCTGAGTGGCGCGGGCGGCGAAGCGTCGCCATTGTCCGTCGATGGTGAGAGCCTCAAATACGGTTTCTCCGGCCCAGCCGGCGGGCAGTTCGTAGTCGGCGGTGAAGCCGGGATTGGAGGCGAACGGATGATCTCGATGCAGACTGGCGACATCGGCGCGCGGACAGCCGAACTCGGTCGGAATAGTCTGGTCGCCGGCGATGATGCGGACTTCGACGATCTCTTGTTGATCGAGGGCAATGACCCAGCCGCGCATGCGGCCTTTGGGGGGGATGGCGGCCCAGTCCAGCGGTTCGTCCAAGGTGTGCGGCAAGCCCGGATCGATGGGGCGATGACCGGAGTCTTCCGGGGCGGCAGCGGCGGGGGCCGCGGCGACCGCAGGCGCAGGGGCAGCCGAGGGAGATGGTTTGGTGAGGGGATCGATCAGGGTCCGGCGCAGGGCGCGGAACGGCGCGGTGAAGACCCAGGAGCCCGATTGGGTGATGCGCTGTAGTTTCGATTCCAGCTGGTGTTGGGTGGATTCGAGACGCCGGACGGTTTCGGCGTGGGTGCGTTCGTTGTGGGTGACGAGGTTGCGGAGGGTGGTCGCTTCTTCGTCGAGTTTGGCGATGGTGGGAGCGAGGGATTGCGAGAGTTGGGTGAGCTCGGCGCGCACGTTTTCGGTGACGTGTTTCTCAGCCGCGAGTTTCGCCTTGGTGTAGCGTTCGCCGGCGGCGTGGCGGGAGCGTTCGCTTTCGGCCTGCGCGAGGGCGGCGCGCAGGTGGTCAATGGTGTGGGCGAGGTTACGGACGCGGTGGCCGAGTTGGGGGTCGAGCTGGGCGACGAGGGCGGCGGTCTCGTCGGTCGTGGCGGGGTGGTCGCCGAAGACCGTGGGCTGGCCGGCGGTGGCGGCGTAGAACCCGAACAATCCTGCCGTGTTCGTCGCCAGGTTAAAGTGTTGCTGCGCGAAGTCGCGCGCGCCGGCGGCGAGCGTGGCCGCGAGGGAGGGGGCTTGAAACACCTCTAGACAGCGCTCGGCGATTTCGGCGGGAGTCGACGTGCGCAGGAGCAGGGCGTTGGCGCCGTCGGTGAGGGTTAAGCCGATATTGGTCGCCGGCACGAGGGTCGGGCGGCCGGCCCAGAGGAATTCCGGGACCTTCGAGGGCAGGCGGTAGGCGTTGAAGGCGTCGGTGGAGCCGGGTTGAACGAGGACGTCGGCGGCGGCGAGCAGGGTGGGCAGACGAGACTTGGCCACAAAACCAAGGTGGGTGACCTGATCGCGTCCGATGGGATCGAGCGTGGCGGCGTATTCGGGCGGATTGAGACCGGTGCGGACGAGTCGTGTGGGATGGCCGGTATCGTTGAGTTGCCGGACGGCGAGGGTGAGGGACCGAATATCGGCCAGATTCGCGAAGGTGGTGCTGCCGGTGTAGACGATGAGTTTTTCGTCGGGGGAACGCTGGAGCTCGGCGCGCTGTTCGGCGACACTTTCCGCTGCGGGGAGTGGATTGTCCAAACCGGGAAGGAGGAGGTGCCGAGGAACCCCTGGCGGCATCAGGTCGGCGAGCGACTCGGTAATGTGCGTGATCCCGTGGGCCAGCTGCAGGAAATGCCAGGACCGGGTGGGGTGCGAAAGATTGGACGGGAGGAGGTGGGCGAGTTCGACGTCGGAGCGCGCGGCGAGATCCTCGATCGGGCGTTGGGCAAAGGCGGCGGCGAGATGGGCTTCGTTGTCCTCCAGGTGAATAAACAAGCGGGTGCTCGGGTGCACCGCGAGGTAGGCCATGGTGAAGGCGCGCACGTTTTCACGAGGCGTCCAGGCGTGGATGACGTCGGCGGGTTCGCGGTTGGGGAAGCCCGCGCCGTCGGCCAAGACACGGTCGAACGTGAGCACAGGGAAGAGCGGATCTGGCAGGCTGGAGACGGTCTCG
>CAXBOL010000606.1:0-3778 GCA_963977295.1 uncultured Opitutaceae bacterium | reverse complement strand
GGTCAGGTAGTGGCCCACACCGTCGTGAATCTCACGAGCGAGACGATTGCGCTCCCGCGTGGTGGCGAGTTCTTCGGCCTGCGCGGCGTGAACTCGCAGTTGGGTATTGGCCGTTTCCAAGTCGGTCGAAAGTTTCGCGGCCTTAATGCGTCCACGCACGGCATCGACGGTCACAAATGAAAACCCGATGGTGAATAGGTAGCCCGGAGAGTAGGACATGACGGCCTCCCAAAAACCGCTCCATCCATAGTCGGGGAAGTAGACCATCGAGGTCATGAAGTAGAGGAACACCCCGCCGAGCAGGGCTCGTCTCCAGCTGAACAAAAAGACAGCCTGACTTGCGAGGGGTAGGGGCAGAATGCCGAAAAACCCGCGGACGGGACTCACCCAAATGCAGCCTAAACATAGCGCGGCCTGAATCGCGAAATAGGCGAAACACTCCCGCCCATTTTTTTCATCAATGAAGCGATGAGAAATCACGCCTAAGATTAAGAACAGCGCCCCTAGCACAAAAGTCAGCACGAGTTGCCAGGGTTCTCCGCCGATTCTGTCCCGGAAGATATAGCTGGAGAATCCGCCCAACACGACGCCTCCGAACGCGGCAAACCCGATGTAGTCGCCTCGATGGAGAGGGTGTCGTGAAAATCGCATGGACGACTATCTAGCAGATTGCGGGGGAATTTGGAATAGGCCGATGGTCACGGTTGGTCCGAAAAAGGGTCTGATTTGATCGAGCTGATGGTTCAACCCGAGAACCAACTGAACGTGCCGCCGACGGTTGGATCGAGTTCGCGTCCCTCTCTCGGCGTGGTGTATTTCAACGGGTTCTGGCACGACGGCAGGGGATGCCTGAGACGATGCCAGACTGGCATTCCAGTTGCTGGACGACGGGGATGAATCGTTTCCGAATATTAGTCGTGGCTTTGGGAATAGGCGGCGTTTTGAGCGTGGCGCCGTTGAGGGCCGAGGAGGTGTCTGAGTCGCTCGTGTTTGAGATCCAAAAATTCCCGGTGGATCATCAAGGTCCGCAGGTCATCGACGTGGAGGCCGAGTTGGTCTATGCCGAAGACATCACCGACAAGGCCTACCCCGATTTCGAAGAGGTTCGGCGGGTGCTGATCCAGTGGATGACCGATTACCCGAACGAGACGGATTACTGGGAGATTTTCAACAAACAGCTCTGCCGCAAATTGCTGAAGACTTACCCGATGGTGGCGGCGGTGACGCTGGAGATGAAAGTCTACCCCACCTTTGGTATTCAATACTCCCATACGAGCCGTTGCACGATCACCCGATGAACCTAAAACTCTGGCGCGGCTTCGCCGTAGGAATTTTGAGTTTCGCACTGGTCCCGATGGGGCGGTCGGAATTGACTCATTTGGTGATGCAAATGGACCTGGGCGTGCAAAACGCCCAGTTTGCGGGGCTCACCCTCGCTTATGAGCGAGGCTGGTTCGCCGAGGCGGGCATAGAACTCGAAATCAAACGTCTACCGGAAGGCTATGGTGATCTTGCCGCCGGGGTGGCCCGGTCCGATCACACCGTCGGGACGATTGAAAGCGGCTTGTTCCTGTCGGGTCGCGCGGCGGGTAATCCGATCGTGGCCATCGGAACTATGTTTCAGGCATCGCCGCTGTGTCTGATTTCCAAGCGGGAAAAGGGGATTGCCCAGCCTGCTGATTTGGTGGGGCGCCACGTGGCGGTGCACGGGGATGGCCACGAAGCACTGGCGACAATTCTGGCGCAGGCGGCGGTCGATCCCGCCACTGTGACCGTTTCGGAAGCGGCCTATGGCAACGAGCCGCTGTTGCGGGACGAAATGGATGCGAAACAGGGCTACTACGTGGACGAATTTGTGAAGCTCCAAGTGGAAGGCCACGACGTGACGGCGATGCCATTGAAAGATTTCGGTCACGTGGCGTATTCCCAAGTCATGTTTGTGAGTGAAGCGACGCTGACCCAACACCGGGAGGCGTTGATCCGGTTCGTGAAGGTGCTCGATCGAGGCTGGCGCGCCGCTCAGGCCGAGCAGTCCGCGGCGGTGGATCTCATCGTGGGAAAGTTGGAGCCAAAGCTGGATCGAGATTACCAAGCCCGTTCGTTGGCGTTGATTTTGGATGAACTCGTGTGGGCGGAGGACGTTCGCACCGGGGCGATGAGCAAAGAAACGTGGACCACCAACGTCGGCACGTTCCTTCGCAGTCACCGGAAGGCATCACTTCCGCCGATGCCGGAATGGACCGATTTTGGGGTGGTGGACACCGCGTGGGGTCAAGTGGCAGGAGAGTGAACGCATCCGCGCCGTTCTTCACAGGATATTTCCGTTTGTCCTGCCTCGATTGATATTTGGCGAAGAAAGGGTTGGGTGATGGCATGCAATTGTCACCTCGACCTGTACTTAAATTTACCGCGCTGCTTTGGTTGTTCTTTGTCCCCGTTTGGGCAACGGCCGCAAAACCCAAGATTACGTCGCAGGATCAGCTGCCGCGCTTCGAGTATCCCCTGACCGTTAAGGCCACCGAGGTGCTGACGGACAAAGCGGTCTATCAGGAATTGGCGACCAAGGTGAAAGCGGATCTTGAGGAACTGATCGCGTCCTACGACATCGAAGACCCGACCACACTGCAGGGCATCCTCGGCACGTTGATGTCGATCGAGTTCCAAGCGGGGGATTATGAGGCGGCCTTGGCGCGGTTGGCGGTGATTCGTGATCTGGAGAATAAACCGGCCAATCGGCTTACGTCGGGGACGTTGATGGAAAGCGTGATTGAGGCCCGGAAAATCGATTACGCCTCGGACGACGCGTATCGGGCGGCGTTTGCCGACATTTACGCCCGAAAAATCAATGCGCTTCCGTTTGAGGTGGTGGGCGACAATGTCAAAGGTTCCAAAGCGAGTGCGGAAATTGTGACCGATGCGCTGATCATTGGCAGCGTTGAGAGCCAAGTTCAACCGGGCTTGGACAAGACTGGCACGATCAGCGGTGACGTGGCGCAGGGCCTCATCTCTCAACACGTCTCGATGGACGCCTACCTACCCCTGCGCGAGGAGCGGGCGGCGGTGTTGAAGGCGTATGTGGACGCCAACAAGGTGGAGAAAGTCGACATTTGGGCGGCGCGTAATGTGGTCCTTGAGCCAGGTGACGAACTCACTCCGGTCACGATTGGCATCTGGGACAGCGGCACCGATCTGGCGGTTTACGCAGACCATTTGTGGACTAATCCAGGGGAAGTGGCGAATGGTAAGGACGACGACGGCAACGGTTGGGTCGATGACCTGCATGGGATTGCCTATGACTTGGACTCTGATCCGTCGGCGGACCTCTTGTTTCCGCTGACGCCCGAACAAATGACCGCGTATCCGCAGATTCGAGACATGACCAAGGGGATTTTGGATCTGCAGGCGGGGATCGATAGCGAAGAAGCTGGGGCGCTGCGCTCCTACATGGGCAGCCTGGAGGCCGATAAAGTGCAGCAATTCTTCGAGGACCTCGGGCTTTTCGGCAACTACACGCACGGTTCTCACGTGGCTGGAATTGCCTTGGCCGGAAATCCGGCGGCTCGATTGCTGACTTCGCGCATGACCTTCGATTACCGCACGATTCCAGATGTGCCCACGATTGAAGACGCCGAGAAGAGCGCCGCGGCGATGAAGAACATCGTCGACTACTTCAAGGCGACCGGCACGCGCGTCGTGAACATGAGCTGGGGTGGAACCCCGCAGGGCATCGAGGCGGCGTTTGAAGCCAATGGCGCGGGCGGCACGCCGGAAGAACGCC
>CAXBOL010000605.1:0-3780 GCA_963977295.1 uncultured Opitutaceae bacterium | reverse complement strand
CCCATAGCGCGAACAAACTCGTCACGAGGACGAACGGGAAAAGGTATCGAGGTTGAATGACTCGATCGACCATCGAGGCTTGGACTGGACTGGTATCTGGGAGGGAAGCACTCATGAATTTGGGGGGGGGAAAGGGTAGTCGCTTTGGCAGGGAAATCCCCGCGGTGACGGTGGACAAAATTATGCAAAAACCTACGGACCGTTTACCGTCCGGGTTCTTGGTGGGTTCAGCGCCATGTGATTTGAGCTTCCTTGGATTCCAAATCCACCGCCACCGACGCGTGGGTGTATTCACGGCTCAACTCCCATCCGTCCCGCTTGAGGTCGCTGAGAGGTTTACCGAGTGGTTTGTCAAACTCCGGATACCATTCGAGGCATCCGTTTTCCATGCGATATCCCCAGTTGTAGATGAAGTAGGAGTGTTCCTGCGCCGCGGCGAGGAAACAGGCCAACGGAAACAACAAACTTTCCCTGGCGATGCGTTGTTTTTCTGCCAGGGGTTGGGCCATCGCTACTTTGTCAATGAACGTGAAGCCCGCCCATCCCTTCAACACGACAATTTTCCCCCGCTTCCCGGCCTGCTCCATTTCCAGAATATCCCGTAGCATCATTTCCTTCGACGAGCTTTGAAAGAAGCCAAAATGCTCAATCATCGCCGCGTCGGTGTATTCAGGAAACATATACCCGATCTCCCGCTGAGGCGTGGATCGAATCCCATTATAAACGATGAGCTTGTCGGCCCCGATTTTCTGCCTGGTTTCGTGCACAATTTGCCTCAAGCCCTGCTGGATGGCCTCGAATTTTTCGTCCCCCCATAATTTTCGATTGGATTCGTTCACCACCTGCGGAAATGCATCCATGAATACTCCATCCGCGCTGCCTTCGATGACCGCCTTGGCCGCCACGTCGGTCCACCAATCTCGAAATTCTGGATTCGAGAGATCGTAGCGCATCAGGTTCTGACTCTTGTAGTCGAGTTCCCCATCTTTTGTCCGCAACCACCACTGCGGATGTTTGGCATACTCGTGGTGCGCATCATACATCGCGTAGTCCAGAAAGGTGTTCCAATAAAAGATCACCTTCATCTTCGGATTGAGTTTTTTAAGCTGTTGCGCTTCGGCCTCGATGCCCGCCTCCGTGCTGCCCAGATCGCGAATCGCATGCCCCTTTTCCAGACAAATAAAGTTGGACCGCGAGGCGACAAATTCGGCTTCAGCCGGGGTCATGAGCCCCTCGCTCTTCCCGAAATGAAATGCGATCGGAACCTTGTCCCAACTAAAATCCGGATAGGCCGACTGGTCCGCTCGCGCCAACGTCACGGCGAGAGCCAAAATAAGACATAGATGTTTCATGGGGTCTGTTTTAACGGCGCTTCACTACGGCGTAGTAGGCGCCAATCGTATCTTCATGCGCTGGTCCGGTCTTGAAGCTGGCGCGGAACTTCGTCGGTCCCTCTTTTAATTCGAGAGTGAAGTGAATCCCTTCATCCGCCGCCCCCACTTTCTTCTCTTCGTAAAAGTCACCGACGTAGAGAATCGCAGTCTTGGCGCCGATGCTTCGACCCAGAGGTGAGCGATAGGCTTCCAAACCGATCACGGGGGCACCGGGTTTCAGTTCACCGTTGATCGGCGCCGCCACCCCGAGAGGCCAGCGGCGTAGTTCAACATCGTAAGTTCCGGACTGGGCAACCTCCACCGACCAGTATCCGTCGATCTTTTCCCCTCGGCGAATATGCCCTTGATTCCACGGCGAGACTGGCGCGGTGGTAATCCAATCGTGAGCGTTCAACACCACTGGATTTTGCGCATCGCTACCGATCACCAGGCGCTCCTCCTTGGCAAACCCCGGGGAGATGCTGGCCCACCATTTTTCGTATTCATTCCTCAGTGACGCCACCAATTCCGGATGCTTTTGCGCCACATCATGTGATTGCGAAGGGTCAGCCTTGATATCGTAGAGTTCCTTCCCGTCAACCAGTCGCCAACGCTGCGTCATGGTAGCCGAATCTTTCCACTTGATCGGGTCGATTACGCGTTGCGAATCCGTGATGATCGTGCGTTCCACCCAAGGAGTCGGGTTACCGTAGATCAAAGGCGACAGGCTCCGACCATCAAAACTGTAGTCCATCGGGATATTCAAACCGCAGAGATCCATGAGGGTCGGCAGCACATCGATGTGCGCACTCAGCACGTCGATGTCCCTGCCCTTGTTCAAGTTGCCCGCCGGCCAGTGCAGGAAAAATGGCACCCGATGCCCCCCGTCGTAGGCCGATCCCTTTTTGCCGCGCATTCCGGCATTGAACACTTGGTCACCAGAGGCAGAGCCATTATCCGTTGTAAAAATGAAGATCGTGTTATCGGCGACCCCACGATCCTTCAGCAATTTCCGGAGCGCCCCTACATTGTCGTCAATGTTGTGGATCATCCCAAAGAATATTTCCTGCTGCTCGGTCAGCCCTTTGTTCTTATACAGGTCCCAGTATTTCTGCGGACAATGAAAAGGTCCGTGCGGCGCATTAGGCGTGATGTAGGCAAAAAACGGCTTCTTGGCATCAATGCTTTCATTGATGAAACGCTTGGCCTCGCGAAAGAAGACATCCGTGCAGTAACCCTCGAATTTTTCGGGCTGCCCATCGCGGAAGTAAGTATCGTTAAAGTAGGAATTATCCCAGTAATCTGGAGTTTGGCCCACGCCCCCGCCGGCATGGCGCACGACATCTTGAAATCCCCGGTCCTCGGCTCGGTATGGGTAGGCATCCCCTAAATGCCATTTGCCAAACATGCCGGTGGCGTAGCCATTGCTTTCAAAAACATTCCCCATCGTGATGGCATTCAATCGGAGCATCGAGCGTCCCATGATGGTATGCCAAGGACCTGCCCGATTGGTGTAATGACCACTCAGCAGGGCACCGCGAGTCGGCGAGCAAGTCGGGCTCACATGATAGTCAGTAAACCGAGTGCTCTGGGCATGCAGTTGATCGATGGCAGGAGTCTTGAGCACCGGGTTCCCGGTCGCGCTCAAGTCCCCGTAGCCTTGATCGTCGGTCATCACGAAAACAACATTGGGCTGTGCCACCCCCAACGAGACGGAGAGCACTAAAATAGAAACAAGCAGAGGTTTAATCATAACGAGATGGGGAACAGCAACGGCGTTACCAGGTTTCGATTGAGGTGAAAATCGGATGGGCAACGGTAATCAGCAAACGGGGGTAAAAGAACAGATCAGGTCCGCACCGTGGAGTCCGATGGACAAGAAATATCGAAACCGTCAGAGAGCGGGACACAACAACCTGGAAAAGTAAGAAGCCTACTCCAGAAACTCCTACCTAAGTATCCCTAGTTTAAGGGATGCCCGGGACGAGTCACAATTCAGACCACTCTGGACGAGAATCTGTCCGGACCCGATCCACTGAAGCCGAGTGGAAGGACGGAGCGGTGCGACAGGCATAGCGGCCGAAATACCAGCGGCTATCTATTCTCTCCCAAGGATAGAAACGCTCTCGGTCCCAATCGGGACATGATGATCGATGTCAATCAGTGTTGGGAGGTCGACGTCGCGATCGATTAGGTCACCAGCCTCGCCGAGTGTCGGCCCTTGTGGATTGAGGAACCCGCGACCCGGCGGCGGAATCCCTCACCGTAAATTCCGTCACGATCTCGAAGTAGAAATCGGGGGGCCGTTTCAAATGGAAATGCGTTCACCATCTCTTGCCCGGTCCAGACTGCCGTCGGTGACTCAGTTACTGAGAAGTGCACAACTCTACGGAAGTCGTGAGCCAAC
>CAXBOL010000604.1:0-3780 GCA_963977295.1 uncultured Opitutaceae bacterium | reverse complement strand
CCGAGGATGCAGTCGAAGCCGTCTTCGGCGAAGACTTGGGGGAAGGCGAGGTGCCAGTGGAAGAATTGGTATTGGATCGCGAGTTGATGAACTTCGGTTTGGAGGTCGGAGGGAAGGGGCCGGTCTTCGACGAAATCACGGAGGTGGCGGGTGGTGATTCCGGAGGCTGTTCCCTGATTCGGATTCTTGGTTTTCGGTTGTTTCTGCTTCGGCGTTTTGGCGGCGGCAGGAGCGGGTTGACCGAAGAGTTCGTCCTGGGTGTGGATGAGTTGGCCATCTTTCGTGCTAATCTCAGATTCCGAAGTTGAGACTTCAGATTCGATGACGTCACTGCTGGGGTAGTGTTTCTTGATGACGAAGGCGGCACACCACAGATCGGCGAGCTGCTTGGCGTGGAGGTAGTCGGAGTCGGTTTCGGCCTTCTTGAACTCGGCTTCTTTCTTATCGCGGTGGGCGAGGTCGCTTTCGTCGAGTTCCTCGATGGCGGTGGCAGCCAGACGGAGGCGGTCCCGGATGGCTTGCTCCTCTTGCTGGAAGAGGGGGCCGAAGCCTTCGCGTTCTCCTTTGTTCCGCTTTTTGAGTTCGGAGCAGGCGGCTTTGTCGTCGCCCTCGATGGCCTTGAACGTGTCATCGGGGAGCCCTTGGGCGATGAGATCGGGGGTGGTGCCGAGAAGACTGTTGCCGGAGCGAATGTGATGGTCGAGAAAACCAAGGGGTTTGCCCGGATCGACGGTCTCCAGCCAGAGCGCGACGCGGCAGAGCTCGACGGCCATGGGGTTGATATCCACACCGTAGAGGCAGCGACCAGCGACCTCCCGCAGGGCGTGACGGTAATCGTCGGGGCGGACGGCACCGTCGGGGACCCGTAGTTCGGCGAGCTTCTCAGCAAGTCGCCGAGCGGCAGCCAAAAGGAAATGCCCGGAGCCGCAGGCTGGGTCGCATACGGTGATCGAAAGTAGGGCCTCAATCGGTTGCTCAGGTTGGCTTGCGAGCTTCTGTTCAATGACTGGTTCCAGTGCCGATTTGATGAGCTCTTGGACGAGTGAATCTGGGGTGTAGTAGGAGCCCGACGTCTTGCGGGCGTTGCCGGCGGTCGAGCCTTCGTCGGTGATACCAACAAATCCGAAGGTGCGAGCTGAGAGATCGATTTGGGGAACGAGTTCCAGCAACGACTCATAAACGGAGCCGAGTTCTTCGGGCCCCATATTGCGGTAGTCGATGGCACTGCGTTGGCCGCTGCGTCGGTCGGAGAACCAACGCAGCTCACGCATCGCACTTAAGAGCTCACGATTGGTGATGCAGGCGCCGTCCAAATCCGGACATTGTGACTTGGCGAAGAGTCCGCCCAAGGCCGGAAGCGCTAACTTGGGTTCACCACCCGCGAGTGCTCGGAAAACAACGCTGAGACTCGTCCACCGGTCACCGTGTTTATCCAGTGCAGAGCGTCGTAAACAGCGGTGGCGAAGGCGACGAACGGCGTAGCCGCTCGCGTAGGCCTTATGGGCAAATCGAGCTTCGGCGGCGTCCTTTTCATTCTCCGGAAGCGGTGGATGGAGTAACTCCCGCTCCTCGGCACAGAAGAGAAACAGGAACCGATAGATCAACCGCAGGAGTTGCTGGAAGTAGACCTCGGTCGACATCGTTCCGTCCTGAAGTCGCCGGCGAAGTGCTTCGTTTTGGCGGTGAGCCAAAAACCCGGTGCCGAGGGTCAACAGTGCTGACGTGACGCCAGTGCGTAGGCCGTCGCGCACGCGTTCGCCTTGGGATTCGCCTTCTTTTTTCCAGATCTCCCAAACGCAGGCGTCACCGGACGTATCCGGAATTCCCGCACGACTGGCATGTAGCACCAGCCAAAGTGCGCGAAAGTCGGCGTAGCGCTGATCGCGCATGATAAGATCGAGATCAAACTCCAGGAAGGAGGGCCGGGTGAGCGTATCGGCATCGCGCACTAGACGAAGTTGATGGCCATTGGTCAGCAGCGCCCATGTGCAAGGCTCACTGGCGTTGAGAAACTGCTGGGCGAGTTGGTAGGCGGAAAGCCGTCGACGTCCGGATCCAGTCACGGCGAATCGATCATCGGGCGCGTCAAGTTCCACGTCGTGCGGCGCAACAATGACCGCGACCCGACCGCGACTGAAGCCGGTCATCGGGTAGCTGCGATTGGCGATCTCGACCGGGTCGGAAGCCAGCGTGAAGTCGCTGTAGCCGAGCGCGTCCCGCAGTAACTCGGTGGCAAAAGCTAGCGTGGCGCGGTGCGGATCAATATCGCGGCGATCCCGAGTCGGCTGAAAGGTCTTCCAAAGCGCGGAGGCGATGCGGAAAGCACGCCCCTGCTCATCGGCGAGGCTGAGACCTTTGGGTAATTGGTAATCGGCCGCCGATTGATCGGAGTGCTCACCGCGTGCAACCTTCTCCAGCACCGCAGGCACCAGTAGGCCACCTTCCAGCCGGATGGTATCAAAAACAAGGGATTCGTGGTGGCGGCGGGCCATGGTATTCTAGATCAGGAAGCGTAGAGTGTCGGAACATTCATGACACCTAAAGAGATCTGGGTTTTTCGGCTCAGTTTAGGAAGTGAGGCTAATATCCAATCCACCAATCCACGGCCGTCCCGGACGATGATATTGTGCTTCTGTGCCAACTCTTGGTTTTCAGGGGAAAGGGATCCACTGGTGATCAATACCAGTTCGTGGTCGCCGTATTTAGACGGGAATTGTTTTGGAATTTCGACTAGTTGTTCTAACCCCCATGATCCCGAGTCCCCGGTATGGTGCTTAACTTGAATGAAATACTGTTGGGTGCCGAGCGAGTGCGTTTTAGTGGCGGAAACATCCGCGTCCGCGAAGCTCGAACCAAAGTGTCTTTTGCTCAACACGGTCGCCTCAAAGCCGTCTATTTCCAGTAACTCGCGAACCAAGTCTTCCAAACCCTGTCCGCCCGTGGCCAAGCCAGTTTTTCCGCTTTGGATATTGTCAAGAAGTGCGTCCTTCATTGCTCCGACTTGACGGGCTTCCTCCACCTCAAGTTGTGACGAATGACTATACGCATTGCCAGCTAATAGGCTGGCATGTGCTTGTTCTAAAACGTCCCCAAACTCCCAAAGGTCTGCGATGGTAATGCGGATCTTAAGCCTACGCTGGAGATCTTCCCGTAGATCGCTACGCGCAATGAGTCTTACCTTTCCTGTCGAATCGACAGGGAAGCTTACTCGCTGCTGGTTGGAGCCCTCGTTTGAATAGTAAGGTTCG
This sequence comes from uncultured Opitutaceae bacterium, assembly GCA_963977295.1. Taxonomy (GTDB): domain Bacteria; phylum Verrucomicrobiota; class Verrucomicrobiia; order Opitutales; family Opitutaceae; genus Actomonas. The sequence goes on along the minus strand of CAXBOL010000604.1, from coordinate 532 downwards.
TCGTCGTTATGAACCTCTTCTCCTAATGCTTCGCCTATGGCAACGGCCCCCCAGATCGGGACCACAATGAGGTCGCCTTTCTTGATGCTCTTGAAGCGACGAATCTGATTCGCGCTGCGTCCGAGATCCCATCCGGAGGATAGCATTTGGTTAATGAGGGCATCGGCGGAGGGATGGTTTTTAAACGGTAAATCGTCCCAACCTACGCCCACCAGTCCGGATTCAAGTGGTATACTGCGCGAGGAACGCACCAAGTAGTAACTGCGGTTTAAGCACGAAGGAACGCTTTCTATGGTGGCCATACCCTCGGAGCTTGCCGAGTCGAAATCTGTATTGGAGGACACGGGTATTATCGTGGTGAGTTGAGGGCGAATTCTAGCTTGTGGAGTTTAATGATGAGTTCGTCCCAAGTGGGTTGAGGGCGGAAAAACATGTCCTGCATTGCGCGGTAGTCGGCGGCGAGCACCGCAAGACGCTCGGTTGATGGGATTAGCTTAAACGTGCCAGTCACGGCGGTTTCGTAGCTCGCCCA
>CAXBOL010000603.1:0-3783 GCA_963977295.1 uncultured Opitutaceae bacterium | reverse complement strand
TGAAGGCGGACGTCTGGGACCGAATCTCGGCTCGAACCACCTATGTGGCCGGTGGGTATGACGACGCCAGTGCCTTCGATCGCTTGGCGGATCATTTGGCGGGAATCGAGAAAGAGGTCGGGCGCGACATGCAGCCCTTGTTCTACGTGTCTACGCCGCCGTCGGTTTTTGCGCCGATTTTGACCAATTTGGGTGCCTCGGGTTTAGCCAAAAAGCACCTCGGCACGCCGCATCATGCAAGGGTGATTATCGAAAAGCCCTTCGGTCGCGACCTGGCCTCGGCCCTCGAGCTGAACAAAACCGTGCGAGGGGTCTTCGAAGAACATCAAGTTTATCGTATCGACCACTACCTGGGCAAAGAGACGGTGCAGGATTTGTTGGTGCAACGATTTGCCAATGCCATCTTCGAGCCACTTTGGAATCGGAACTTCATCGATAACGTGCAAATCACGGTGGCGGAGGAAGTCGGAGTGGGGACCCGCGGCGGCTATTACGAACAGAGTGGGGCGCTGCGTGATATGATTCAGAATCACACCATGCAGCTGGTCGCGCTGACCGCGATGGAGCCGCCGGTGTCACTCGACGCCGAGGCCATTCGCGACGAAAAGGTGAAGCTATTGCGCGCGATTCAACCGCTCGATCTTTCGTCTGACGGCGATGTCGCCCGCGCTCAATACGGGGAGGGGATGATTGGAGGGAAGCCCGCGCCAGGTTACCTGGAGGAGGAGGGGATTGCACCTGATTCGGGCACAGAGACCTATGCGGCCATCCGGCTTTCCATCAACAACTGGCGTTGGCAGGGAGTGCCGTTTTATCTGCGGTCTGGCAAACGGATGGCCCGACACCGAAATTGCGGTCCAGTTCAAGTGCCCTCCCGGCACGTTGTTTGCCGGTGGCGCGTTCGATCTGGCCGCGAACACGCTTTCATTTCAAATCCAACCCGACGAAGGATTGAGTTTGGTGCTCAATGGTAAAGTGCCGGGCCTCGAAACCCGCACCCAGCCGGTGAAGATGAATTTCCGCTATAGCACGACTTACGGATCAAACACTCCGGAAGCCTATGAGCGTCTCGTCCTCGATGCCATGATTGGCGATGGCACTCTCTTCATTCGCGGAGATGAAGCCGAAACGTCGTGGAAGCTCTACACGCCGTTACTCGAAGCTTGGGCGGCTGCGGGGCGGGAAGGCATGGCGGAGTATCCGGCCGGTTCATGGGGCCCGACCAATGCCGATGAACTCTTGGCTGCCAGCGATCACGTTTGGCGGAAACCTTAAGTTTGACCGCGATGCCAGCCGTTTTCGAAAAGCTCCCGGGACTGGAAGTTCCCGTCGACCAAATCAAACACAGCCTCGCGGGCATGTGGGCCAGCACCGCGCGAGCGGGTGGCCCTGCGCCAGCAGCTGACTCGGTGCGCGCGACCCAGATGAATTTCGTGTTGCACTTCGGGTTAGCCACGGCCCCGGAGGACGCGTTGGCCCAGTTCGAAACCATCAAGATCTTTTCCCAACGTTATCCCTGCCGAGTGGTGGTGCTGTGTCCTCTGGTGAACGATCAGGGTGCGACTAATCTGCGGGCAAAAATCTTTGGCGAATGCTTCCTGGGAAAATCGAAGGGCGATACCCGGTGCGTAGAATTCGTGATGTTGAGTTATCCGCTGTCGTCCCGCCGCTACCTTGAAAACCAGGTGTCGGTGTGCCTCTCGACTGATTTGCCGCTCTATTATTGGGCGCATCGTTTTTCGGATAGCGCCCGATTGGCTGACTATCAATTTCTCCTGCAAAACGCCAAACGGGTGATGTTTGATACCGCCATTGTGTCTCCGGCAGCGCTGGACTACCCATGGCCGCAACCCGATGTGATTCGGGATTTGGTCAATGCCCGGTTGTTACCCGTGCGACAGCTGCTGGGGCAATTCCTCAGTGGATTTCCTCCTCACCGGATTGTCTCCAATCTGCAGCGGGTAAGATTGTATCATAAATCAAAATACGCCGCGGAGGCGCGAGTGCTGTGGGACTGGTTGAAGTCGCGGCTCAGCCAATGCGGCGCGCCCGATTCAGTGCCCGGTGTTATCAAGCCAAGTGAGTCCGCGGGGATCGACGACTTCGCGGTCGAGTTTTGTTATTCGGATAACAGTTACTTTAAATGGCGGGCGGATATCGCCAAGAACCATGCCGAATTTGCAGCGGACTTGGGCGCCGGGCGGGTGGAGTTGGTCACGGCGATGCATTTGCTCGAGCCTGCTGCCGCGATTTCTGAAGCGATCTTTTTTTAACATCAAAGCATGAGGGAAAAAAACACGGATTACGGTCGCCTGTTGATCGGCGAGAAACTGGAACTTTTTGCGGAAGCGGCCCGACTCGCGGAAGCGCATAAGGCGAGCTGCGGGAGTCCTAATTTTACGTGGGCATTCACGGGCGGTTCCACTCCGGTCGCGTGGTATAAGTGGTGCAGCGACACGCGTGCCCTCGCGACCGAAACGCTCGCCACGACGCATTTCACGGTCAGCGACGAGCGTTGGGTGCCGCTTTCCAGCGATGAGAGTAATTTTGGCAACGCCGAACGACTGTTACTCGCGCCGCAGGGGGTGCCCGTTGAACATCGTCATCCGTGGGTGGTGGCCTACGAACCCGCTGAGGCGGCCGAGGCGTATCGCCGCACGATGCAATTGCTCAACCTACCGGGGCGGGCCTACGACGTGTGCTTTTTAGGCATGGGCGACGATGCGCATACGGCCTCATTTTTTCCCGGAAGTGAGTTGTTGGTTCACGACGGCAGCGTGTTTTATGCTGCGGTGAACACGCCCCAAAAAGGGTGGCGCCTCACGATCACTCCGTCCGGTCTGCAAGCGTGTGGATTGATCGTGGTGATGGCGCTGGGAGCGGGTAAGGCTGCGGCGTTAAAACGCGTGTTGGAAGGCGATGATGCGTTGCTCGAGGCCCCGTCCAAGATTCTCAAAACCTGTGCCGATCGTGTCGTCTGGCTCGTCGATGAAGCCGCCGCCGGTGAGTTGATACCCTGAGTAAAACTGCGGTCAGGGCGCCGCCATTGCCGCCACCATTGATTTTAATTGGTTCCCGATTTTGGATTGGGCGGTTGCGGTGATCTTGGCCGTGTCCGCGAAGGTTTCCCACCGTTCGAGTGCGGCGATGACTTGATCGATGGCGGAGCTCAATTTGGGTTTTGTCCCGACCAGTTGAGCGTGCCCCATGGTGATCAGATCTTGGCGCGTGATGCCTTCACGTTTGCCTCGCACCGACAGTTGCTGGGTGGCGGTCCATTTGCCGGGAGCCGGGTTGTGGGCGTAGGTGATATCGAACGCGGGCGAGAGACGCCATTGGCCCGACTCATTCATGAGGAATCCAAAGTTTTTGACATGATCGTCGCGATTGCAGCCGAGGATATTGAAAACCATGCGACGAAAACCCTGCAGCCGATCGGCGGGATCCAGGTCGAGTTGATGAATAACGTCGAAATAGTCTTCGTAGCTGTGCCGGTGCGCGCCGGGGGCGGTGTAGTCGAGGTGCGCTAGGCCAAACAGGGACGCATAGTGGAGTTTGCCGCCTTCGTCCGAACGATCAAAACGTCGGGTCATGAAGTGGGCGCGTCCGCCTTCTTCGTGCAAACGACAGGGCATCATGTCGAGGCCGGCCGCTTGAGCCATGAGCGCGTAAGCATATTCGATGCGACCATACCCCTGCGGATCCTGCACGCCGTCGAACGAACTATTTACGCCGTCAAATTTGAGCAACCAGGAGTCGAAGCCGTCGTCCGCTGCGATCTGA
>CAXBOL010000602.1:0-3783 GCA_963977295.1 uncultured Opitutaceae bacterium | reverse complement strand
CCCCTCCGCGGGCGGCGGCGCGAGCTTCGATGCGACCGTGCTGCATGGCAAAGGTCAGGGGGCGTCCGACATGCAACTTGATCACGGGCCGGGCGCGGTCGAATGCGTAGTATTCAGTTTCGTAGGACAACTGATCAAATACTTTTTCGCCGACCCAGCCGTCGAGTTCACGTTGGTCTTGCAGGAGCAACGGATAGGCTGAACTGCCTTGCGCAATCTGGGGCGGGCGGTTGAACAGTTTTTCCGCGAGCGCGGTGGGTTCCTGTTCCCAAGGGTTTTCGGCGGTCAACAAGGCGGCAAGGGCCGGGAACTCGTTTCGTAGAGACGCGAATTCGGGCGCATCGCGCAGGGATTCAGCAAAGCCGCTGAGGGGCGAAATGGCCGCGAGGAGCAGCAGCAGGGATCGTTTCATGAAAGGGTGCATGCTGGCAGTTTACCAGTGCGGAGATTACCGGACGGTTACGATGACCCGTTGATAGCGGGTGAGGGCCGGGTTGCCGTTGTCGGTCACTTCGCAGATGAGGTGAATGGTGTTCGTCGGGGTGGCATCGCTTGGGATGGTGAACGAAGCCTTTGACGTATTGAACTGCTGGATATTGACGGCGCCCGAGTAGGTGTCGGCCTCAGCGTATTGCCACCACCGGTAGGTCAATTTGTGGCCATCCGGATCGCTCGTGCCTTCGGCGCTGAGTTTCACGACCTCACCGACTTTTGCCGTCAGATCAGGGGCGTGAGCCAGCACCACCACCGGCGCGTGGTTGGCGTCAGCATACGGTTTCACGCTCCAATCGGCGCGGGCGGCGAAGTCGTTTTGCATCGCGGTCACCCAGCGCGACTGCGGCTTGAAGTAGGCCGTCATCAAGTTTTGGTCGGCCGGATACCGCTCGCGCATGTAGGCCCGGCCCCAGGCCGATCCGGTATACCAGCGTCCAGCGGGATAGACGTAGCCCGGTTCGGGCACCGGATCGAGCCAGGTGTTCTCGCGCACCTTGACGAAGCGACCGCCCCAGCCGCCGTAGTCGGGGGACTCGAAGCTGCGCAGGCCGGTGGGGATCACATGTAGAAAGGCCGGCGAATCGCCCTCGGAGCGGAAGTCGCCGGGCTCGAAATCGTAGTCGTCGCGCAGGCCGTAACTTTCGGCGGTGTGCGCTTGGTAGAGTGCGCAAAGCGCGCCGTGCCCCTCGAGGATGTTAGCCTTCATCCAGTCCGCCTTGAGGGTGGTCTGTTGAATCTCCGGCAGGATCTTTTTCCATTGGTAGGCGAAAGCCCAGAACTGGTCGGCGATAATGGTGGGAATATTGAACTTTCCCCAATGCGGGTGGATGTAGCTCTGGTAGGTCTCATCCTGCTCCCAGATGAAGTAGAACCGGATCTTCGACGCGACCTCGGCCATGCGCTCCGGGTGTTGTGCTTCGATCGTTTTAAGCGCCCGCGCAATGGTGTTGGTGCCGCCCCAGGCTTGCAGCCAGACCGGGCGCGAATCGGAGTCATCCAAGAGGGCCTCGACAATGCGTTGCGAGCCAGGCGTGACTTCGTCCATCTCGCCCTCGGTCTTCACGTTGCCGAGCAAGGTGCGCTCACGCAGAAACTCGGGCGTCGGGTAGCGCGGATCGTGTTTGATCAGGTTTGGATACACCTCGGCATAGGCATTCAGATAGCGGTCCGCCCAGTCGTCGCCCGCCCAACGGTGTCCTTGCCAGTGATATTGGGAACTCGAAGTGATGATGCCCTCGACGTCCCACTCGTTGGTGTAGAGGAGGAACCGCACCAACGAGCACTCATCGTCCACTTCGCCGTCACTGGTGACAATGACGCGGAGCTTCTCGGCGGTGGCCAGCGCGGAACTTGCGCTGCCGGCGGCGAGAACCAAACAGAGGATCATTAAGGATTTTTTCATGATAGGCGAAGCGGGGGATTGTTTCGGCGGGTGCGATCGCAGGCTGAACTCAGCTGGTGATCACGGTGGGGTCCGTGGCGTTGAGGTATTCCTCTAAATTGGTGTAACCGTCGCCATCCAAGTCCAGAGGGCCGTCTTGGGCATTTTGGGAGTCGAGGCCGAAGCGACCTTCCCAAGCGTCGGGCATGCCGTCGTGATCGGAATCGATCGGGGCGGCGGTGGATTTCAGCTCAGGCCAACCGCCGACATCTTTTTGAGAATCGATGATGCCGACGATTGTGGACGGATCGGCGACCGTCTTGACGGTTTTGTAGATACCTTCATAGGTGGCGGTGCCCGTGCGGGTTTCGGTGATGATGCGCGTGTCGACGGCGTCGCGGTGGGGCAGGGTGGCCCCCGCGTCTTCAAGCACGGCATGGTAGGCCTCCATCGCGGTGTGAGGATGGATCGGCATGGCGTCCCACGGGCGATCCAGTTTGATGAAACTGCTACCGCGCACCCCGCTCCAATTGTCTTTGGTCACGGTGGGGCTGCCTTCGACAAAATTGTCGCCGACAAACCACCGGCCCCTGTCGTCATCACCGCGCGAGGAAGGATCGACTAACTCGGCTCGCTTGGCGGGGTCGGTGGCGGGGCCGGGTTTGTAGTAATTGGCCACCATGTTGATGGTGGTGGAACTGAACTTCTCGTTTCCTTGCTGATGGGCTTCGCCGCCGTAGGCGCTGCGGTAGCCCCAATTGTAAAGGACGTTGTTGCGATAATCCGTGAAGCCGGCACCCGAGGCGAAACGCGGATTTCGGCTGGAATGATGCGCGATCAAATTGTGGTGATAGGTGCTGTAGTTCGACCCCCAGATACCGCCAAAGCCGTGCATGCTTTTAACGTGGTTCGAGTTGAACATGCTCTCCGAGATCAGGCACCATTGCACCGTGATGTTTTCGCAGTGATAGATGGAAAGGGTCTCGTCGACGCTCCAACTCGCGGAGACATGATCGAGGATGAGGTTTTTGACGTAGCGTGCTGAAATGGCGTCGGAGTCCTGCCCCGATCCATCGCCGAATCTCACTCGGAGGTGTCGGATGATCACCTCGTCGGCACCGATGGTAAGCGGGTAGCCCTTGAGGCAAATTCCATCCCCGGGTGCGGTTTGACCGGCGATGGTGATAAAAGGATGCTTGATGGAGAGGTTGCTCTCCAGCTCGATGTTACCGGAGACCCGAAACACGACGGTCCGCGGGCCCTTGGCGTCGACGGCGGCACGCAGACTGCCGGGACCGGAGTCGTTGAGGTTGGTGACCTCGTGAACCGCGCCGCCGCGGCCTCCGACCGTGTATTTTCCGTAGCCTTCGGCGGAGGGAAAAGCGAGTTGGCCTTGAGCGAAGGTCAGTGAGGCCACGGACAAAAATAGGCTCAACTGAAGCGAAGGAAGAAAAGGAAGTCTCATGATGATTAAGATAGCGCAGGGAAGGTTATGTGGGAGTTACGGCGGGATCGGGAAAAGGTGACTAATCTGAGGACGCCTCAACCGTGGTCACCACCCGTTGATAGAGTGTGAGTCGCGGCGACAAATCGCCCCGTGATGCGCGCCGACAGTTCGATGGAAAAAAACGCCAAGGGGCGGGGTATTTTCGAATTTTTCACGGGGAGAAAAGATGAAGCGGAGCGGACGTGGAGGGGCGCGAGGGCGGGTCAGGACACAACGTTCACCTGACGGGGAATGGTGAAACTCTACACAGTATTTTATGATTAGTCTTCCGGGTAATTAGATCAATATGCCGGGAAACTAATACTCTCTACGCAGGCCGGTCATGCGGAATCCACTGGCTACAGACTGACGCCCATTTTCGTGATGGCGGGATCGAAACGACTCAGGATCAGCCTAAAAA
>CAXBOL010000601.1:0-3791 GCA_963977295.1 uncultured Opitutaceae bacterium | reverse complement strand
ACAAGATTGGGATTGATTCATTTCAAATACGCCCGATAGCAACGCAAGGCGAATCAAAGGGTGCAGTCATCGCCAATATGATTGGCACCGGCGTGTTCACGAGCCTCGGCTTCCAGCTGCGTGACATCCAATCTGGTTTCGTGATCTTGGCCTTATGGGCCGTCGGTGGAATCACGGCATTGTGCGGGGCGCTGACCTACGCCGAACTGGGCGCTGCCCTGCCCCGCTCCGGTGGTGAATACAATTTCCTGACCCGCATTTATCATCCCTCGATCGGATTCATTTCCGGCTGGATCTCAGCCACCATCGGGTTTGCGGCGCCGGTCGCCTTGGCGGCGATCACCTTCGGCAGTTATCTCTCGTCGGCCATCCCCGGATTATCGCCGACGTGGCTCGCGGTGGGGCTGATTTTGGTGGTCACCGTCGCGCACACCGGCAAGCGCCAGCGCAGTAGTAATTTTCAAAGCGTCTTCACGGCCGTAAAAATCTCCCTGATCGTCGGCTTCTGTTTGCTGTGTGGCTTCATGGTCGAAACGCCGCAGACTCTTTCGTTTCTGCCTAAGTCCGGCGATGGCACCTTGCTCATGGGTAGCGCCTTTGCGGTTTCCCTGATCTACGTGAACTACGCTTACACGGGATGGAATTCAGTCACTTATCTCATCAGCGAAGTGGACGACGCGCAGAAGAATCTGCCCAAAATTCTCGTGACCAGCACGGCCATCGTGATGCTGCTCTACGTCTCGCTGAATTTTATTTTTCTCTATGTGGCTCCGATCTCAGCCCTGGAGGGTAAAGTCGAAGTGGGCTACATTGCCGCCCAACACGTATTCGGCGACGCCGGCGCCTCAGCGATCAGTTTTGTGCTTTCGCTCCTGCTGATATCCACCGTCAGCGCCATGACCATCGCGGGGCCGCGAGTGCTGCAGGTAATCGGCGAAGACTTTGTCGTCTTCCGCCGACTCTCGCGTCGGAACGCCGACGGAATTCCCTCATTGGCCATCTTGGTGCAGTCCGGGATCGCCCTGATCTTCGTGGTCACGTCTTCGTTCGAATCGATCCTGCTGTTTTCCGGCTTTATCCTCGGACTTAACACCCTGTTTGCGGTCGGTGGGCTGTTTGTGCTTCGCTGGCGGCACCCGGATCTGCCCCGTCCCTACCGCACGTGGCTTTATCCGTTCCCTCCCCTGATTTTCATGACCCTGATGATCTGGACCCTCGTTTACACCGTGAAGTCCCAGCCCAAAGAAGCCTGGCTGGCGATGGGCATCATCGCAATAGGCGCGGTGGCATATCGGGTGGCGCGCCGCTTTGAAACAAAATCACCGCAGTAGTGGTAACGGGCAGTCGCAAATGCCGTTGGCTGACCATTTTGGAGAAGGTCTTAATTCAGCCTGCAGGCTTTGACCATAGATTAATATCAGTAGCCCGATTAAATTAGACTAATTTTAACGCAAAGTCACCAAGCCGGTAAGAACGCAAAGTATAGCAGTCGAATAACTTGCTGCCCAACTGGATGCTCTAAATTACAGTTGAATGAAATCCGTGTTAATCTGAGTGCAACCGTGGTTAGAAATTCCTCTTTCAACCTCCCTAAAGCGGCGCTCCGGCTCAATCGGCCGGAAACAACGACCGATCCACGGAGGGGAGAATGCGCAAGGCGTTGCGGTAATACACGTCCTTCAGCACTTCATCCGATAGATTGAGTCCGTAGAGCCGCCAAAAGGCGTGGCGTTTGCGGTAGTAGGGGAAATATTCGTCGGCCGTTTCGAGGGTGCGGAAATAGGTGTAATACTCGGATGGCTCCCACACATCCTTACCCATTAGAATGCGGTCGTGGTATTTTTCGAAAAACGCCTTGGCGTGACGCGGTTGCCGTCCCGGATCGTAGATGACCGCCGCCAGTTCCGTCACCATGTTGGGCAACTCGTCCAGATAGCGACCGAGTTGGTCGAGATCGTTGGCCAGCCACATAAAATGCGCCGCGATGAAGGTGGTCTCGGGATGTTTGCGGAACACGTTCAGCTGCTCCTGCAACAGCTCCTCAAACGAGGGCGGCGACTCCCGTTTGCGTCCGGGGCGTTCCTTGAGTTCGAACCACCGTTCGTTGTGCTCGTCGTGCGGGGCCCAGAATTCGGACGGGTCGGCTGTGTGAATCAAAACGGGCGCACCTAACTCCCCCGCTTTGGCCCAAAGGGGGTCCAGGCGCGGATCGTCGACGCGCACGCGATTGCCCGCCCGGTCGAATACGTGCATGCCCAGATTCTTGAAAATCTTCAGGCCGCGCGCGCCAGCTTTCACGTCGGCCTCAAACTGTGCCGCGGTGCGCTCGGGGTAATCGGGATCATCGATGCCCTCGTAGGACGGATTGGCGAACGTCACAAATCGGTTGGGATAGCGCCCGTTGAGCGCGGCGACGTTGTCCTTGAGGGTCTGTCCACTGCCCCCGGATAAGTTGATCATGACGGCGAGATTGAGGTCATCCATTTGGCCCACCATTTCATTCACCCGGGCCTGACTCATACCACGGGCTCGCTGGTGATTGTGGATGTCGATAAACGGAAACTTGGCCTTGGTGACAAGGTGCTCCGGCACCACCAAAGTGGAGCGCGGTTCATAGTCTTCGAAGCTCATCTCTTGAGCGGGTAGCATCGAAGTCGCGAATACAGAACCGGTGATGATGAGAAATGACAGACGCATAGGGGTAGTGGTTTGGTGAAGAGACTGACTAGACGCGGAGAGGATCGCTCCCCGCCCCTTGCTGGCTAGGTGAGCTTGGACTGGACGAGCTTACTGACCGAGCCGAAATCAATGAGGTCGGCGTCGGGACGGGCTTTGAGCACGCCCATGACCTTGCCCATCTCGCGTTTGGTTTGGGCACCGCTCGACGCGATGGCTTCGTCCACAATCGCTGCGAGCCGATCGCCCGCGATTTGCGCTGGCAGGTATTTTTCCAAGATCGCGATCTCAGATTTGTTGGCATCAACCAAATCGGTGCGCCCTGCTTTGGCGAATTCGGTGTTGGCATCGACCATGTTTTTAACCGCTTTGCGCAAAGTCGAGAGCACGAGAGCATCGTCGATTTCGGCGTTCGTATCCATCGCGGCACGTTGGATGGCCGCGTCGGCCGTGCGCAACGCTGTCGAAGTGGCACTGTCGCGAGCTTTAACCGCGGTGATGATGTCGGCCCGGAGGGAACTGTAGATCGAAGACATGGTCCAGAGGCTGGGCAAATCCGCTCTCGCAGCCACTCCGAAATTCAGTGTTTTTGCATCCAATCTCCGTTTCTCGACCCACACCTATGCCACGACTCATCGTATTTGGACTGCTGGCCCTTTGGCCCGTCGCCGGCCTGTCGGCGCAATCAGGGACTCCCGCTGAGGTGCTAGCCCGAGCCATTGATTCTTTCCAAACCGGGGAAGGTCGCTGGGCCTTCGTTAAGACTATCACCGAGTTCAGCCGTAAAGGCGTCCTGAAATCCGTCGAAACGGTCCAAGTCGATCCTTCTCAGCCATGGGATTCGCGCGAAACGTTGCTCACCCGCGATGGTGAGTCGGTCACGGAGCGGCAACAGCGGTCGTTTCAGCGCGACCGCGAAAAGGAACGGTTGAAACGCGAGCGGCGCAGCGGCGGCGGTGAGCGTTTGCGTGACCGTTTGGATTTGAGCTCGGCGGAGCTGATCGAATCGACTGATGCCATCTTGCGGTATCACGTTTCACTCGAGTCCCGCCCCGACGACGACTTTCCGGCCGATAAACTTGAGACCTTCATCTTATTGGATCGAGCCACCGAGT
>CAXBOL010000600.1:0-3792 GCA_963977295.1 uncultured Opitutaceae bacterium | reverse complement strand
TCCTGTTCGTTTCCCGTTGCTGCCGTCGCGGGCCAACCGATCACGACCATCGAAGGCCTTTCCGCCGCCGGCGACCATCCGGTGCAAGCCGCGTGGAAGGAAATGGACGTGCCCCAATGCGGTTACTGCCAAACCGGCCAGATCATGTCGGCCGCAGCGTTACTTAAATCCAAGCCGAACCCCACCGACGACGACATCGATACCAGTATGGCGGGCAACATTTGTCGCTGCGGCACTTACAAACGTATCCGCGCCGCGATTCACCTCGCCGCCGCGAAGGGAGGTGCGAAATGAGTTCCGCTATTCAGCAAGTCAATCGCCGCACCTTCTTGAAGCTGTCCACCGCCGTCGGCGGGGGACTTTTGCTGGGCTTCCGCTGGGTGTCAGCCGCCGCCGCCGACACGAAAGCCGCCGCCGTCACTTTTGCGCCCAACGCCTTTCTGCGCCTCGCGCCCAACGGTCAAATCACCCTCCTCAGTCAAAATCCCGAGGTCGGCCAAGGCATTAAAACCGCCTTTCCCATGATCATCGCTGAGGAGCTCGATGTGGACTGGAAAGACGTCGCGATCGAGCAAGCTCCCCTCGATACCACCAATTATGAGCGCCAAGTCGCCGGCGGCAGTGGTTCGATCCGCTCCTCCTACACCACGTTGCGCGAAGCCGGCGCCTCCGCCCGCGCCCTCTTGGTCTCGGCCGCCGCCCAACGCTGGAACGTCAAAACCTCCCAATGCACGACCGCCCAAAGTCGCGTGCACCACAGCGCCTCGGGCCAAAGTCTCAGCTTCGGCGAACTCGCCGATGCCGCGTCGAAACTCCCCCTGCCTCAATCGGTTCAGCTCAAGGATCCCTCCAAATTCACGCTGCTCGGCACGCGCGTCGCCACCGCTGATCTTCACCAGATTGTCACCGGTGCCCAGCCCTATGCCATCGACACCAAACGGCCGGGGATGCTTTACGGCGCCATCGTGAATCCACCGGAGCACGGCCAAAAACTCGTGAAGGTCGACGATGCCGAAGCCCTCAAGGTTCCGGGCGTCGTCAAAGTCGTCTCATGGCCCGACAAGGTCGCCGTTCTCGCCACCCACACCTATGCCGCCTTCAAGGGCCAGGACGCACTCAAAATCCAATGGCGCAACACCGATCCTCGCGAAAGCACCGAGCGCTTGTCCGCTGCCTTCGCCGTCGCGGTCGCCCACGAAAAAGGGGAAACCCGTCGCCAGGTCGGCAATGTCGAACAAGCCTTGAAAGGCGCTGCCCGCGTGATCGAAGCCACCTACGAGGTGCCTTTCCTCCCGCACGCGCCCATGGAGCCGATCAACATGTTTGCCGATGTCCGCGCCGACTCCGTGTTGCTCCACGGCCCAATGCAGACCCCGGCTAACGCCCGCAAACTCGCGGCCCAACTCACCGGCCTGCCGGAAGCAAAAATCACCACCGAGATGACGCGCATCGGCGGTGGTTTCGGCCGCCGTCTAAAAACTGATTTCGTGGAAGACGCCGTCCGCGCCTCCCAACTAGCTGGCGCTCCGGTCAACATCGTTTGGAAACGCGAAGAAGACATGCTCAGCGGCAACTTCCGCCCCGCCGGACTCTATCGTTACCGCGCCGGGATCGACGCCAAAGGTAACCTCATCGCATGGCATCTCGCCTCTGCCAGCATCCTTTCCCGAGGTGCCGTCGTGCCCGACAACTTTCCCAACGGGGCAATCCCTCACTTCCAAGTCGATACGCACTTCGTGAAGTCACCGGTCTCTACCGGTGCGTGGCGTTCGCCCAATCACAACGTGGTCTCCTACCTTGACCAATCCTTTCTGGAAGAAGTCGGCACCGCGCTGGGCAAAGACCCTCTTGCCTTCCGGCTCGAGCTACTACGCCAAGCCGAAACCGCGCCGTTCGGCAAACTAGGCTATGAACCCCACCGCCTACGGGCCGTGCTCGAAGCTGCCGCCAAGATGGCCAACTGGGGCAACCCTCCCGCCGGTCGGTCCTTGGGTATCTCGGCCCACTTCTCCCACCACTCCTACGTCGGGCAAGTTGCGGAGGTGTCAGTCACCGACGGCAACCTCAAGATCCACAAGGTGTATTGCGCCGCCGATTGCGGTCAATTGATCAACCGCGGCGGCGCCGAAAACCAATGCGAAGGCGGCATCATCGACGGCATTGGCGCGGCTTGGTTCGGCGACATGCCCATCGTCGAGGGCGCGTCCGCGAACACCAACTTCCATAACTACCGGCTGATCCGAATGGCAGAGGCCCCCGACATCGAAACGAAATTCCTGCAGACCGATTACCCACCGACGGGACTCGGCGAGCCGGCCCTGCCGCCCGCATCCGCCGCCGTCGCCAACGCCATCTTCGCCGCCACGGGCATCCGCATCCGCAAACTCCCCTTCATCCAAACCGACCTCAAGGCGTAGCGCGGTCTCATAAGTTTCCGAGGTAGGAGCCGTGCTTGCACGCGATCTTATCTGCCCCGCTGGCGTCTGCTCCATGACCGGTCGGTTTTCGATCCGTCCTGCCGCGTTCATCGCGAGCAAGCTCGCTCCTACCCAAGCTAACCGCTCCTTTCTACCACGTCGTTGTCCCGCCGTCGCCCACACATGAGCAAATCCGGTCCTTTCGTCCATTTCTCGAACTTGGGCCACTCATACCTAAAGCTCTTGGTGTTTCGATTTCAAAGAAGGCTAGAAAGGGAACTAGGAAATGCCCAAGACACTACGGTGAAACAACTTAGTTGCCTTCGCCATCTTCTGTAAAAAATCCCATTCATTTGAACGATTGGTATCACTCCACTTCGCAGTGGTAACTCCAAACTCCTCCCCTGAGCATAAAACAGAATCTCCGGCGCAACGGCAGTGAAGCCATTCGTGCATTCGTGGATAAAAAAATCACCACCTCACTCCAGCGATATCAAATTCGCGAAGAGTCGATAGGCCCCGGGCACGCCTGCCGGAAGCTCGCGAAAGAGGGAAAGTCCCGTGTAGACGAAATAGCCCTCACCTAGTTTCGCGACCAGCAGGCTGCCCCTTGTCTGGCCTTCATCGGGATCGGCCATGCCAAGCAGCGGCGTGTAGGCGGAATCCCACTGATCCGGGAAATACAGTCCCCGTTCCTGCACCCAGCCTTCGAAATCTGTTGCCGTGATGCGATTCGGCCCCAGCAGCGCCGGATGATTGGGCGCGAGCAGGGTCACCTTGGCATTTTCGTCCGTCACCCGATCCCGAGAAATGCGCAACGGATACGGACCCAGGTCTCCTTTCGGCAATTGGGACGTGGTGTTGTATTGCACCACAACGTTGCCTCCCGCTTTCACAAAGTCCCACAGCGCCGACCGATAATTCATCAAATCCGGCCGCGTATTGTAGGCGCGAATTCCCAGCACCACGGCATCAAGCCCCGCTAGCCCCGTCGGCGAAAGATCCGATTCAGACAGGACCTTCACCTCATAGCCCATCAGCGTGAGGGTTTCGACCGTCGTGTCGCCTGCACCCGGCAGGAATCCGACTCGTTGTCCTCGGATCTTCAAGTCCAAGCTCATCGCAGTGAGTTTTGAGGGCGGCTGCAGGAGTTGCACGGGAATGTGGTCGTAAGCGATCACTTCGGGCGAGCGGTTAAAACTCCGCCCCCCGACGGTCGCATGCACCCCAAGGCTCACCGACTCCGCGCGGACCGGAGCGGTCACCGCGAACGTCGCCTCCACGCGCTCTCCGATCGATGCCAACATAAATTCTTGGGCCGCCGGCGCAGCTTTCCATCCGGTCGGCAAGGCAAGTTCCAACGTTCCACTCAGGT
>CAXBOL010000599.1:0-3818 GCA_963977295.1 uncultured Opitutaceae bacterium | reverse complement strand
CGCCTGCCCCGGCCAAGCCGCGATCGCGGCACCTCTCTTGACGGTGGCAGCCCACGGGAAGCGACTCGGGGTGCCCATCAATTACGGGGAATTTGGTGTCGGCCGGCAGCATAATCAGGCGGATCGTGACTCGGATGTGGTGCGGGAATATTACAAGGCAATCGCTCAAACCACGCTCTCATCGGACATGTCGGCAACCGCTTGGGACGATCGCGGTTGGTTCCGCTTAGTCGAAACAAAACCCGACGGAAGTTACCAATTTTCGGCCGGGATTATTCCTGCCATGCTCCGCACGAAACCTTAACCAATCCTCCGCCATGAACCTTCACTACCTCGAAATTGTGACGCCAGATGTTGAGACCACCTGCGCCTTGTATTCGCGAGTCCACGACATCACTTTCAGCGAACCGTGCCCGGAACTCGGCCACGCCCGCACTGCCGCACTCGTCGGCGGAGGAATGATTGGGGTGCGCGCCCCGATGCACGATGCGGAAGCGCCGGTGGTGCGTCCTTATTTGCCAGTGGATGATCTCGCAGCCGCGGTCACCGCCGCAGAGGGGCTCGGCGCCAAAATAGCCCTGCCCGCCATGGAAATTCCAGGTCGGGGAAAAATCGCCCTCTACTTCTTGGACGGTGTCCAGCACGGCCTTTGGCAGGTGTAGTTGAATTCACCCGGTGGCACGGTGAGGAGAATAATTCTAATTTTCGAAGATAAAGTGGGTCGCTGAGATTACAGAGGAATGCACAGAATTCGCCGAGCGACGGTTACGAGATAAATCTTTGGGTGAGCAATTTTCCTTTCAGGGAGGAAGATCCATTCTGCTTAGGCACTTCCCTTAAACTCGGTAAAACTCCGGTTTTGCCTCTGCGCCCTCTGTGACGAACTGCGGTTTTTAGGTTTATAAGATAATCCCTCCAGCGACGGGTCCTTCATTCGTAAATTTAAAAGCCCAGACTCCGCACTCGCAGAATCGGGGCCTTTTCTTGGTTGGTTCTGATCGAAGCGAGTGGACTTAGTTGATAAACGACACTTTGCCTGACTCCAGGTCGTAAATGCCCCCAGCGATCACCACCTTGCCCTCGTTGACGAGGCCTGCGATCGTGGGACTCGTGGCCAGAATATGGTCCATGGTCGCCTTCACGTTGGTCGTCGCAACGCGATCCACATAGGCGGCGTTTTTAGAGGTCTTCTTTTCTCCGGCCTTGAGCTTGGTGGCCTTCACGGCGGGCTGAATTTGGTCAAGTAAGCCCGTCAGGTTGCCGAGCTTAACGTCATCCACCGCGCCTTTGACCGCGCCGCAGGCGGTATGGCCGAGCACGAGTATCACTTTCGATCCGGCTGCCGCAGTGGCGAACTCCATGCTGCCCACGACATCTGAGGGAGCAATGTTACCCGCGACTCGGGCCGAAAAGACGTCGCCGATCCCCTGATCGAAAACGACTTCCACCGGCACCCGACTATCGACACATCCCAAGATGATGGCGAACGGATACTGCCCACCGGCCGTAGCACTGGCTTGCTCCAAGTAGTCACGACTGGTGGCGAGCCCGTTCACGAAACGTGCATTGCCGTCCTTCAGACGTTGTAGCCCTTCCGCTGGCGTCATGGCCTTTTGTGAATCAGCCGTCTGCACCGCGCCCGGGGCCATCATGGCATGACTGTGTCCATGGTGGTTGGCGAAAAGGGAACCAGTTGAGAGCAATCCGATTACAGTAACAATTGAGGTCAGTTTTTTCATAATTTCAAGGATCCGGTTTGAGGGTTGATGCTAACAAAAATCTGGGAATCAGCCGGTCATCCGCGTCGGGTTGGCGGTCGCCTTCGTGGTTGACCGGGCGAGCTGCATCCCGGCGTCAATGACCTGACGCGCGCGCTGCATAGCGCGCAATCGAAGGCGCTTTTCCAACATCGCCAAGGCGCGGTTGAAGGAGAACTCAGCCGACGAATCGAAGGCCTGGATTTGGAAATCTGCTCCCGGCACAGACACACTCAACTCAGTGCGATACGTGAGCGGAGCACCCGCCAAATGCTCGATCAGAATCGAGGCATCAGTGATCGAGGCCGCTTTGCTGAGCGCGATCAGACGATCCTCCATGCGCGCATCGAGACCACCGGGCGGATTCATGCTGCGATATTTGATGGAAATAATCATCGCGAAGAGGGCTTGGTCGGAGATTTCTGGTCGGCGGCGGCTTGCCATTCATCGGTTTCAAGATGCAGATGCTCACGGTCACGACGGTAGGCGAGCCGACCCAGTAGGTGGCCAGCGATGGGGGCCGTCAGGTAGAAGCAAGCCAGCACCAGCGCCGCTTTCACCGCGGTGGCCAGATCCCCCGCATGCACGACCAGCGCAAGCAACAGCAGTCCGACCCCGAACGCCCCCGCCTTGGTCGCGGCGTGCATTCGGCATAGCACGTCAGGCAATCGCATCACGCCCAAGGCTGCCACCAACACGAACAACGATCCCGCGAGGACTAAAAAGGCCGTAATCCAGGCGCCAATCACGAGTCACCTCCTTTGCGGGCCAACCAGCCCGCCAATGCCGTCGTGCTGAGAAAGCCGATCACGGCCAGCACCACGGCGACGTCCACCAGACCGGGATGGTCGAAACGAATGGCCAGCCACACCATGACCGCCAACGCACAGCCGCCGGCCAAATCAAGCGCCATGATGCGATCCATCGGCGACGGGCCCCGCCACAAACGGATCAAGGTGAGGAGAAACGCTATGACTAGCACCGTCGCAGCGACGGTCATGCTCAGAGGCAACGGATTAAACGAGGACGCAAAGAGGACGCACATAATTCACCTCGATCATTTCCCGCAGTTCCGTCGGTGACGGCTGCGTGTAAAGACAATGTAGATACAATTTCCGCGCGACCTCATCGACCTCCAGCGACAACGTGCCGGGAGTCATGGTGAGAAGCGTAGCGAGGAACCAAATTTGGCGATCCGTCAGATCACCGAGCGGCACCGCCACGATGCCGGGAGAAATCGCCGGACGCGGCGACAACACATCGCGAGCGACCCGAAAGTTGGAGACGATCACCTCGCCGAGGTAAAACCCGGCGAACTTGATCAACGTAATGAGCCAGACGATACGATCAATCATGACAATTCCCTCCCCGATCCGAGCACGGCTTCGATGTAGAGACTGGAATTCAACAACTGGTCGGCGGCTCGGGCGGCATAAGCCAGCAACTCACCGCCAGCGAAACCGATCACCAGCGTAATCGACCCGAGAATCACGCACGGGACTACCAAGGGCCAGAGTCGTCCATCCACCGGATTAACCGCCGTGCCAACACCTTCCGGTGCGTCCTTCCAAAAGACTTCCATCCAAATCTTCGTCATTGAAAACAGGGTGAGACTTCCCACTGCCAGCGCCGTAATGGTCAGCGCCCAGGCCTCGACCTCGAGGCCGGCCTTCACCACACTGAGTTTGGCCCAAAAGCCCGACAAGGGTGGAATCCCGGCCAGAGAGAATGCGGGCACAAAGAACAATACCGCCAGCCACGGCAACGCCTTGGCCAGTCCGCCGAGTTTTGCCAAATCCCCCGTGCCGCGGAGGTGCTGCACGATACCCGCCACCAGAAAGAGATTCGTCTTCACCACAATGTGATGCGCGAGGTAGAACAGCGCACCGGTCAGCGCCAAAGGCGTCATCAGCGCGAGTCCCATCACCATGTAACCGATCTGACTGATGATGTGGAACGACAGGATCTTCCGAAATTCAAAGTGAGCCGCCGCACCCAATACGCCAGCGACCATAGTGCCCGCGGCCAGCCACATCATCAGCCCCTGCAGATCGTCAAACT
>CAXBOL010000598.1:0-3840 GCA_963977295.1 uncultured Opitutaceae bacterium | reverse complement strand
CACTTAAACTTCAACTGCGGCTTTTAGGATAAACACGAATTGCGTTCCGCCTACCGGCTCCACGTCATTAAAATACAAAAAAACCTGAGTTGGTTTCAGTGCGTAGCGGTAGCGAAGCCCATTCGTGTCCATTCGTGGTTGAATAAAGCAGAGGAGTGTTTGTTTAGGTTCGTTCGCTCGCGGCGAGGATGACCCAGGCGGCGGAGGTGCGGGCGTCGGCGGCGGGGTGGTCGAGGAGGGGGAGGTAGTCGGGGATGTCGCCCGGTTGGTAGTAAGGCATAATGCCTTGCACGCTGTGGAAAATGAACAGGGGGTCGTTCGTCGCGATGGAGGCTTCGAGGAATTTGCGCCACTTCGGCATGTCGGCCGTAGAGGCTTGCAGGAAGTGGGCGGCGGCGACCACGACGGTATTGACGAGATTCACTTCCTCGGCGGCATTGGCGGCCGCGGCGAGGGCGGCCAGCACGGCGGGGTCGGTGGGCTTGAGGCGGGCCAACATGTAGGCGACACGCAGGCGGGTGTCTCCGTCGCCGTTGTAGAGCCAATTGATGATCAGGGGCGAAGCCTCGGGGGGAAGGTCGTGGGACCAATTGCACCAAAGCGCAAAGGCAGCGTCTTTGTCGGGAGCATCTGCCGCCCAGCCTTCCATCGAGGCGACGACATGCGGGGGTGGCGGAGCCTTGAGTTTGGCCGCGGATTCGGCGGCGTGCACGCGATCGGGCAAATCGGGGGTGAGCGCGATTTCGAAGATTTTGTTGATCCAGATCTGGCGAGCCTGCGGCGTGCGGTCGACCCGCGCGAGCGCGCGCCAATTGGTGATGCGGAAGATGGGAGTCTCGTCCTGATCAAATCGGATGGGGTAGTAGTGCTCCCAAACCGTCCGACTGTGCCCGAAGGGAATCAACACCTCGGCGGCGTGGATCTGATCGACGGGGGTGCCCGTTTTCAACACCTCGGTGAGCGTAGCGATGGCACGCTCGGTGAGGGGGGAAGCGGTGGACAGCGTGGCGGAGATAAGCAGAAGGATAAGGCGGGAAAAGGACATGGAGAAAAAGGGGTGAATTTGGTTCTAGCTCGAGACTAGAAACGGTGGTTTTTCATTAGTGATGGCAGCCTCTCGAATAATCAAACTTTGGTCAGCATTGCCCACTCCTTTGCGCGCCGACCTCACGGTTGACGAAGCGGCGGTGGCGCGAATGGTCACGGCGTCGATCGAAGGTGGCATGGAGGGCGTGTTTTTGGCGGGAACTTGTGGGGAGGGGCCCTGGTTACCGGAGCGTGAAAAGGTGAAGCTGATCAAGACGGCGAAGGCGGCTGCGAGAGATCAATTGAAGCTTGCGGCGCAAGTTTCAGATAGCTCGGTGCCCCGGATTCTGGACAACATTGCTCGGGTGGCGGACGCCGGGGCGGATATCGCAGTAATGGCATCGCCGGCGACGTTCATGAACGCGACGCCGAATCGGGTGGTGGCTTTGTTCACCGAGGCGGTGAAGGCAAGTCCGTTGCCGATGGCGATATACGATTTGGGGGCGCATCGGCCGGTGGTGATTCCGGTCGAGCGTTTGCGTGAGATTTATGCGTTGCCCAATGTGGTAATGGTGAAGGACAGCTCGGGCGATGACGCGCGTCGGGCGGAGGCGATCGCAGCCCGGGAGATGAATCCCGGGTTAACCCTCTTCAATGGCGATGAGTTCCGTTGCGTCGAGTATCTGGAGGCGGGCTATGATGGCTGCATGTTTGGGGGAGCGGTCGCGGTGATGCCGCTCCTGCGGCGGATTGTGATAATGGTGGCTTTGGGAGAGGCGGCGTTGGCGCGTGAGGCCGACGCGGAGATGCGTCGCGTGTTGTTCGGAATCTATGGCGGTGAATCGATCGCGTGTTGGTTGACCGGGTTGAAGCATTGCTTGGTTCGGCAAGGGTTGTTTGGATCGGCCGCATCGTACTTGGAGTATCCGCTCACGACCGATTGCCGGGCATTTATCGAAACTTACACGGCAGAAGGTAGAGACTAACCGGGGATTCTTGCGCTAATGAACAAAGCCAAACAGGCTGCAGGAATGTTACGGGTGATTGTCACAGGTGGGGCGACGAATATTGGTCGGGCCATCACGGAACGACTTTTGGCAGGCGGCGCGCGGGTCGTCGTTGGTCAGCCGAATGTTGCCGTAGCGCATGACTTGCGGGAGAAATACGGAGAACGCGTCGTTGCGCTGGAGGTGGATGTGGCGGACCCGTTGCGGTGTCGCAAGTTTATCGACGACGCGGTGCGGGTGTTGGGAGGATTGGATGTGTTGGTCAACAATGCGGCGATCACGGGAGAGGGGGCCCTGGCGACGTTGGACGAACTGACCGCGGATAATTTCGACCGGATGGTGAAAGTGAATTTAGGCGGTCCGATATTCTGTTCCCAAGCCGCGGTGTCGTATTTGCGGCAAGCACGAGGCGGCGTGATCGTGCACGTTTCGTCGGTGAATGCGTTTAAACCGCAAGCGGGGGCGATGGTTTATGCGGCGACGAAGGCCGCGATCGGATCGGTGACCCAATCAATGGCCCGCGAATTAGCGGCGGATGGCATTCGGGTGGTGGCGGTGGCGCCGGGCGATATCTGCGTGGACACGTCGGCAGCTTCGGCGAAAACCATGGCAGAGCGAGGGCTGGATTCCGGGATCGCGGCGCAGACCCCGTTGGGGCAAGGGGAGCCGAATGACGTGGCGGAAGCGGTGGCCTATCTGTGCTCGAACAAAGCTAAGTTTGTGACCGGAACGACCTGGGTCGTTGATGGCGGTTTACTCGCATGAATCGCATCGGTTTAGAGCGGGACGATCACAATCAAGGCATCGCCCGTTTGGACGGAACGGTCGTGCCGGCGCAGGACGACGGTGCCGCTGGACTCGGCGTAGATCGGCGTGGCCGGGCCGGTTTCGATCGGGTGGACTTCGCCCAGTTTGGCGCCGGCGTCCACGGTGTCCCGCAATCTGACGTTGGGGGCAAAGATTCCAGCGTGCGGCGCGGGATGGTGCGCCTGCAGATGGGTTTCTTCGGCGTCGGTCGACTGGAGAAATGGCTGAACCGTCAGCACGGGTTTGGACCCGTTGATACACCCGAGTTCGATCAGCAGGTTTTGCAGACCGCGATTCAAAGCAGCGAGGTCTTCGGGCAGGACTTCGCCCGCACCGCGACATTCGGCGTAGATGGCGGCGACCTTGCGGTTGAACGCTGCACTGAGGGTGCGTCCGGACAGGAACGGTCCCGCCCAGCACCAATAGGAATCAAAGCAAGCCGCCATGGCACGTTGGGTGGTATCCAGCGCGGTGCCACCGCCGGTGATGTAGCCGACCCAAGGATGCAATTCGAGAGCATGACCGCCGCTGTGCAGATCGACGTAGTGCGTCGCATGCGCGAGGAGTTTGGTGTCGAAGAGGTGCGCGAGACGGGTGGTGGGCGAGCCCTGCGCGGAACCGGGAAATGCCCGGGCAAGGTTTCCATTGTCGACGGGATGACAACGTTGCCGCGCCGCAAACGCGGCTTCGTTCAGCACGGGCACGATGACGACGGTGCCGTGCAGGTGGGTCGGTCGCCACGTTTTTACCCATTGGCCCAGGACCGTGGGGCCTTCGTATTCGTCGCCATGCGTTGCGGCGTTGATGACCACGACGGGACCGGGGGTGCCGCGCCAGATCCACGCGTCGAAACCGAGGGTCGCGGCTCCGAATCGATACTTATGGCAACCGGCGGGAAGTGTGGTCCAGTTTGTCGGTTCGGAAGGAAGAGGAGGCTTCGTCATGGTTGAGCGCATAGTGAACGACTCATGGAGGGATGGAACGCTCTGGCGGAGATGGG
>CAXBOL010000597.1:0-3845 GCA_963977295.1 uncultured Opitutaceae bacterium | reverse complement strand
AGGCGCGAGCGGCGGGAATTCGGTGCGCATTGGGCTACGGCATGACGGAAACGATGGCGATGGCGACGGCGTTGCGTCCGGATGAGTTTCTGGCGGGACGCAGTGACTCCGGCGGACCTTTACCCCACGCCGAAGTGAACATTGATGCAACCCGTCGCCTTCAGGTCAGCGGTGCTTCACTCTTTCGGGGCTATTGGCCGGACTACCGCGAGTCCGGACCGTGGTTGACGGCGGATCGGGGGGAGTTTGAGGCCAATGGAGGACTGCGGGTGTGGGGCCGGATGGACGACCTCGTCAACTCAGGCGGCGAAAAGGTGGATGTCGCGGAAGTCGAACGCGTGCTGTCGGAGGTGCTGCCCGCGGTGCCCTTGGCGGTGCTGGGGGTGGCCGATGCGACTTGGGGACAACGAGTCGTGGCCTGTTACGAGGGTGGATCGCGCCGGCTGGATCCGGAGGAGATCGAGGCGATTCTGGCGGGGAAATTGGCCAAATTCAAGTGGCCCAAGGCTTACGTGCCGATCGATCCATGGCCGGTGAACCAGATGGGCAAAGTCAACCGCAGTGAACTGCGACGCCGGGTGGGCGACCTTGCCACGGGTTCAAACTTAAGCGATTAACTTAAGCTACTTCCTGCGTCGACCCAGGCGGCCAGCGGTTCCGGGAGCGGCAGCCGGGCGCGGGTGGTCGCGTCGATGCACACGTGCTCGGTGCGCATGATCGCAGCGCGTTTTTCGGGCGGGCCGACTTTGAACAGCTCGAAGGCCAAACTGAAGGTATTGTCCGAAATGCGTTGGGGCTGGAGGTCTACCCGGATTTTTTCGCCACAGACGAGAGGCCGACGGTAAGCGGCTTCACTCTTGGCGACCGGGATAACGATGCCGTGATCATTGAAAAACGTGTGCAACGGGATACCGATGGCTGCGAGCGCTTCCTCGTAGGCTTCGTGGGCGATGGCCAGATAGCGGGCGAAAAACACCACCCCCGCAGCATCGGTATCGGCAAAGTGAATGGTGCGAAAATAGGAAAAGGCGGCCATGAGTAGGCGAGATTAACCGTCAATGCCGGCCCAAAGCGCAAAAGCAAATTTGGACAAAATGGGAGGGGGCTGCGCGCCAGTTGAAGTTGGAAGTTGAAGATGGAGACGGACGGTCAGACTGTGGGGTTTAACGCAAAGTCGCCAAGTCACAGAGGACGCCAAGCTAGGAAAGCGGGCTGAAATGCGAAAATCACGGTGGAGTTGTGATTGAGGTAGGAGCGCGCTTGCGCGCGATGAACGCGGTGAGATGGCGCTGCACGCCAGTTGAAGTTTAAGCTTCAAGTTGAAGATGGAGACGGACCGTCAGCCTGTTTGTTTTAAGGCGGGACGGAGCGCGTGAGCGCGTAGATGGTGCGGACGTAAGGACGTGCCCCGAAGGGGTGACGATCACGGGTGCCCTCCGGGCAGTGGAGGAGCAAGGCGGAGAGGACGCCAAGCCACGAAAGTGGGCTGAAACGCGAAAATTACGGTGGAGTTGTGATTGAGGTAGGAGCGCGCTTGCGCGCGATGAACGCGGAGGAGTGGCGGATTGGGGCAACCGAGGTCACCGACCTCGGCCACAACGTCGGAGTGGTTGTAGCCGGGCTCGCTGAGCCCGGGAACGTGTGAGAGTGGAAGGCAATCACCGAGAACGAGAACGAGAACGAGTAAGAGAACGATTTCGGTGGGGGGCGTTGCTATGATTGGCGGGGAGGCAATTGCGATCGCGTGCAAGCACGGCTCCTACTGGGGGAGCCACGGGAGCGGCTGCATCTCATCCCCGTCCTCGATGGAATTCCGGCTGGGCCAATTTTAACGGCGAATGATTTTATGCTGACCGCGGACCACCGATTGCTGATAGCTTGGCCTCATGACCAAAAATGAGATCGCGGAAGTGTTGGAAGAAATTGGGGTGCTGCTGGAGTTGAAGGGAGAAAATCCGTTTAAGATTCGGGCTTACGGGGGCGGTGCTCGCGTTTTGGAGTCGATGGAACAGAGCGATTTGGATCAGTTGGTCGCGGAAGAGAAATTGGATACGGTCAAGGGTATCGGGGCGGCGTTGGCCCAGAAGATTGGCGAACTGCACACCACCGGAAAGTTGGAGTTTTTCGAAAAGCTGAAGGCGTCCATCGCGCCCGGACTGGTCGAGATGCTGGAGGTGCCAGGGTTGGGGGCGAAAAAGATCAAGGCCATCCACGACAAACTAGGTGTGGATACGATCGCGGGGCTGGCGGAAGCATGTGCCGAAGGGCGAGTGGCGGAACTAGCCGGCTTTGGGGCCAAATCGCAGGAGAAAATCGCCGAGGGCATTCGTAATCGCGAAGCGTATGGCAAACGTCACTTGTGGTGGCTGGCCAACGAGGTCGCGGAGCCGATTGTGGCGGGGTTGCGCGGTCTGGCGGAAGTCGAGCGAGTGGAAGCGGCCGGGAGTCTGCGACGCGGCATGGAAACGGTGGGGGATCTGGATTTTATCGTGGGATCGGCCCATCCGGCGCCGGTGATGAAGTGGTTCTGTGAATTGCCGGAAGTAAAAGAGGTCACGGCCCGTGGCGAAACGAAATCGAGCGTGCGCTTTGCCAGCGGCTTACAGGCGGATTTGCGCATCGTGCCGGTGGCACAGTTTGTCTTCGCCCTGCATCATTTTACGGGCTCAAAGGATCACAATGTGGCCATGCGACAACGAGCGCTGGAGCGGGGTCTGAGTTTGTCGGAGTGGGGACTCGTGCCGGCCGAGGGTGAGGGCACCGCCAAAGAAAAAGCAGAGCGAGGCGAAAGTGTCACCGTGGCAGATGAGGCGGCGCTTTTTGGGGAGTTGGGGATGGCGTTTGTGCCGCCGGCTTGGCGCGAAGGCATGGGCGAAATTGCGCTGGCTGAGGCAGGGACAATGCCTGAGTTGGTGGAGTTAGCCGACCTGCGCGGATCCTTTCACAATCACACTGATGCCAGCGACGGGAAGAATACGCTCGCGGAAATGACGGCGGCGGCGGAGGCGTTGGGCTGGGAGTATCTCGGCATCGCCGATCACTCGAAGGCGAGTTTTCAGGCCAACGGTTTGGACGAAGTGCGGCTTTTGAAACAAGTCGAAGCGATTCGTGAGTTGAACAAATCGGGTCGATTCAAGACGCACGTTTTTGCGGGTAACGAAGTGGATATCCTGACCGATGGGCGGTTGGATTTTGAGGACGACGTCTTGGCCAAATTGGACTACGTCGTGGCCTCGGTGCATAATGCGTTTTCGCAATCGGAAGAGGATATGACGAAGCGATTGATTCGAGCGATCGAGAATCCGTATGTGACCATGTTGGGACATCCGACCGGCCGGATTTTGCTGCGACGGGAACCGTATAAAGTCGATTTGGCCAAGGTGATCGACGCGGCCATCGCGAACGACACCATCATCGAACTCAACGCGAGTCCGTGGCGGTTGGATTTGGACTGGCGTTGGTGGCGCAAGGCGGCCGAGCGCGGGTTGCGTTGCTCGATAAACCCGGACGCGCATGACACCGAGGGTCTGCGCCACGTGGCGGCCGGGATCAATGCGGCCCGCAAAGGAGGACTGCAGCCGAAGCACATTTTGAATACGTTGCCGCTGGCGGAGGTGAGCGCGTCGCTCGCGCGTCGCGCCGGTCAAAAAGTTTAAATGGTCTAAAGGTCGAAGGTCGGCCAGAACCGTCAGCCTGCGGCGCTTGTTTTGAGGTAGGGCGTGACTGCTGGGCGCGCCGCGTTCAGACCTGAACCGTCAGCCTGTTTGTTTTAACGCCAAGGCGGTAAGACGGAGAGGACGCCAAGGCGGGGGGAAAGCTGAAAGGCTGAAAACTGAAAGGCTGAC
>CAXBOL010000596.1:0-3849 GCA_963977295.1 uncultured Opitutaceae bacterium | reverse complement strand
CTGACGGCCCTCCTTAACCTCGCGTTTATCCGGCCTCCGGGTCACCGCCCCCGGCAACAGTATTCCGAAACTACGCTCTGGATTCACCTCGTCGTTTTTCAACATGCCTCTGAACTGAATCCAGAATAGTATAGTCACAGATCGAAACGGATCCCCGCCACTCCACTGACTGCGTCTCACACTATCCATCGGCGTGCCTCTCAGGTTCCATCGCGTGACGGTAGAGGCCTGTGCTGCCCGAAGCCTTGGCGAAGCAGTAAGCCATCTGTGTTAATCTGTTCTTCAATTGCCCGCAGGGCACCCAAATGCCTACCCTCCGTTCATTACTTCCCTCCGGGCCAATCTCTGCACGATTGCCCATCTACGCGCTCGCGCGCTCCGTCAGCACCCCTTCGGGGCACGCTTTTCAAGCGCACCATCTCCGCGCTTTCGCGCTCCGTGTGGTTAAAGAAACAAACCAGTCCTGCCTCGATTTCCTCACCCATCGTTCCGCCTAGGCTCGATCCAATCGCGTAAACATCCACACGCCCACACCCAAAAACAGCAGGGCCGGACACCACATCAAGAGGTCTGGTCGCAGCGCAGGTTTGGCTTCCAACCACGACACGATCACCGTGAGAAAGTAGTAGCTCATCACCAACAGCAGCGCGACGCCCAGATTAGCCGATGTTTCCTTGCGCGAAACTCGCACCCCCAGGGGAATAGCCATCAAGGCAAACGCCAGCACGGCCAAAGCGGATGACGCCTTTTCGTTCATAGCCATCGAGGCGCTCAAGAGCTTTCCGGCGTCTCCTGCCGTTCTAAATTGCTCCTTGGCCACCACCAATTCCGCAAAGGTCATCCAGGCAAATTTCTGCCGCGACTGGCGTCGATTAAAAATATCGTCGACTCGAAATGAAAGCGGCAACTCTCCAACCGACGTAGTGCCCAACATCTTGGAATAATCTTCCGGATCCTTATCGTTACGCGCCTCCGCCGAGACCCCCCGCAAAACGACGTCGAGCGACGCATTTTCTTCGTCGAAATGGAGCTCGCCCGACTGCGCCCGACCAAACTCCCGCACCCGGTTTTCGTGGTCCAATCGCCAAAACCACACATCCCGTAACACCGCGCCTTCCTTCTCGTCTACGTAGAGAACGATGTTCGGAAAATCCCGCACGAAGGTCTTGGGCACAATGAAACTCAGCGGATTCGCCTGCACTGCGTCGGCCAAGATGTTTTTGTAGGCCGTGCGAGCCCGGGGCATGAATTCAAAATTCACCGCCAATGCCACCACCGCGCCAAACACTCCGAGGATCAACACGGGACGGGCAATGTAAGTCAGGCTCATGCCCGCCGCTCTCATCGCCGTGATTTCATGCTGCGCCGACAACCGCCCCAACACCAGCAACACCCCCAACAACACGCCCATCGGCAACGCATACGCCGCCACATAGGGCACCAGTAACGCCATCAGGTATCCGAAGGTGTCGATCCCGATCTGTCCGGCCATGACGAATCCGATCATGTCCTTCAGCGCATTCCCTAGAATCAACACGGCCGCAAACAACCCCACTGACGCCAAACAGGTCGTCAATACGCTCCAAAAAATGTGCCGATGCAGCAAATTCATCCCTTAATCAGAACTGGAGTTGGCCAAAAATGCCCCAACGGAGCGATCACGAAGTCATTCGTGTCGTTTCGTGGATAAAAATTTCGTTCACCCATGCGTTGCGTTGATCCCGCCAAACCCTACGCATTCCAAGCATGAAGTTCACGCCTAGCAAACCGCCCTTGACCGGAGAGACCCTTGAGTCGCTCACCGCTCGGTTGCAGGAAAAGGGCGAACCGGCCTTTCGCGCCAAGCAGATCATGGAGTGGCTTTACAAGAAGCGGGCCCATTCTTGGGACGACATGACGAACCTGTCGAAACCCTTGCGCGCGTGGCTCGACGAGACGTTTATCCTCCTCCCGCTTAAGCTGATTCACGGCAAGCAATCCCTCGACGTCACCGACAAACTCCTGCTCGAACTCGGCGATCGGTCCCTGATTGAAACTGTAATCATCCGCGTCCCGCAAGAGGGCGTAGGCCTCGAGAATTCCCGCAAAACCATCTGCATCTCCACTCAGGTCGGCTGCGCCATGGGGTGCAAATTCTGCGCCTCCGGCCTCATGGGGCTCAAGCGCGACCTCGACGCCGGCGAGATCGTCGCCCAACTCCTCCACGTGTGCTACCGCGAAGACGAACGCACGCCCCGCGCCCGCGCCGAACTGGTTTCGTTCGACAACATCGTGGTCATGGGCATGGGCGAACCTCTCGCCAACTACGAGGCCATCACCACCGCCCTCAAGATCATCAACGCGGATTGGGGACTCAATTTCGGCGCCCGCCGCATCACCCTCTCCACCAGTGGGCTTGTGCCCAACATCCTCCGCCTCGCCGACGAACCGATCAACGTGCGTCTCGCGATATCTCTCCATGGGGCCACCAACGAAGTGCGCACCCAGATCATGCCAATCAACAAGGCGTATCCGCTGGAAAAACTGATCCCCGCGGTGCGCGAATTCAGCGAGAAACACGGGCGTATGGTGACTCTCGAGTTCATCCTCATCGAAGACGTGAACGACTCCTTCGATCAGGCCGAAAAACTACGCGACATCGCGATGGATCTGCACGCCCACGTGAACCTCATCCCTTACAACACGGTGGAAGGCCTGCCGTGGAAACGTCCGTCCGCCACCCGCCAGGAAAAATTCGCCGACATCCTCCGTCGCGCCCGCGTATCCGTAACCTTGCGACGCGAAAAAGGCCACGACATCGACGCCGCCTGCGGCCAACTGCGCCTCAAGACCGAAAACGACCGCGAGGACGCCGTCCGTGCCGCCACGGCCTAGCACTGCGGCAGCTCTAGCGGGCTTGGCGTCATCAAATCCTGAGGTCATTCCTGCCAAGTTGAGACTCACTTGCCGAATGCCCAAATCGAATTACCGTCTTCGATCATGACCGACTTTTTTCGCCTCTCCGATGCCGAATGGCGCCAGCGCCTTACTCCCATGCAGTATCATGTGCTGCGCGAAGCGGGCACCGATCGCCCGTTTTCCCCCGCCTACGAACATTTCAAACATGAAGGGTCCGGCACCTATGTGTGCACCGGGTGCGGCAGCCCGCTATTCACCTCCGAAACCAAATTCGACGCGCGCTGCGGTTGGCCCGCCTTCTATGATGCCGACGGTATCGATACCGTGGAAGTTCGCCGTGATTCGAGTCTCGGGATGGAGCGTAACGAGGTGGTGTGCGCTCGCTGCGAGGGTCACCTCGGACACCTTTTCGAAGGCGAAGGATTTGATACCCCGACCGACCAGCGTTACTGCATCAATGCCACCTCCTTGCGCTTTGTCCCAGACGCCTAGCCACTCGCTGACCGGGAGTTGAATTCTTACATTTTTGAAAGGTTTCCAGTCGGGCCTTGAAAACCGAAAGCATCGGTTTTTATACCCGAACTCGACCCCTTTTAACTATGATCGAAGTCCAAGGCCTTCATAAAGTTTATGGCTCCAAGTCCGCCGTCGGTGGAGTAAGCTTCACCGTCAATCGTGGCGACATCCTTGGGTTTCTCGGGCCCAACGGCGCCGGAAAATCCACCACCATGAAGATGATCACCGGGTTTCTTCGGCCTACCGCCGGCACGGCCATCGTCGGTGGCTTCGACGTCACCATCGATCCCGTCGCGGTAAAACGTCAAATTGGTTATCTACCGGAAAGCGCCCCGGCCTATCCCGAGATGACCGTCGCGGAATTTTTGGGATTCATCGCCGAAGCGCGCGGTTTCAAGGGCGCCGAACGCACCGCCAAAGTCGAACGCGCGATTG
>CAXBOL010000595.1:0-3850 GCA_963977295.1 uncultured Opitutaceae bacterium | reverse complement strand
ATTTTTGCGGAAGCGGAATTGCCGAGCTATCAACTCGAGCCGGTGATCGATGTGTGGTGGCGGGCCAAAGTGAACGGGAGCTTCATGCTGACTCTGGCACACTTGTGGCAAGAGGGAGTAATTGGTCGTAATTATCGTTTGCGGGTGCGACGGATTATCGACTCGGAGGCCGGGCGGATCGAGATTGAAAAGGCTATGCAGGAGATGGTGCGCAAGACACGATTCGAGGCCGAGATCGATATCGTAGTGGATAGCGGTCCGCCCATGGAAGTGATCGCCCGAGAGTCGGAAAAATCTGCGCTGTGTTTTATTGGGTTGAATCTGGACGCGCCAGGCGAAAAGGAAAACCCGGTCGCGAGCGTGAAGCCGTTGGTCGCTGCCCTTAAAGGTGAAGTGGTTCTGGCCAAGAGTTGGCACGACTTGCATGCCCACGAAAATCAGTAGCGATGAAAGATCTGCCTCGCCGGGAAGAAGTCGCACCTCTCCTCTCTCTGAGTTGATATGAGGTGTTTGATTACAGCGGGGCCGACTCGCGAGCATTGGGATCCCGTCCGTTACCTCAGTAACGGATCCAGCGGCAAAATGGGTTATGCACTGGCTGAGGCGGCACGAGGTCGAGGTTGGGAAGTTGAGCTCGTCAGTGGGCCGGTGGCGATAAAAACACCGCCGGGAGTAAACGTAACCAAGGTCGTCTCTGCGGCCGAGATGTTGCAGGCCTGCGAGGCTCGGTTTGGGGAGTGCGATGTCTTCATTGCGGTGGCGGCGGTATCCGATTATCGGCCGAAGTTGCGGGCGTCCGACAAGGGAGGGAAACACAACGGGCCCATGACCTTGGAGTTAGAGCCTACGGTGGACATTTTGCAGGCAATGGGCGCGCGTCGCCGGGCGGATCAGGTGTTGATCGGTTTTGCGGCGGAGACGTCGGATCTGGAACGGAAGGCCGCGGAAAAGCTGGTGCGTAAACACTGCGATTGGATTGTGGCCAATGATGTGAGTCGACCGGAGATCGGGATGGAATCAGACTACAATACGGTGTCCTTGTGGAACCGGGGTGGGAAGTTCGCGGAAGTGGGACCTTGGCCAAAGACCGAAGTCGCGGCGTGGATATTGGCGAAGTTGTTCGATTGAGCACTCGGATGTCTGAGGGCGACCGTCGGCCGTAATTCTGCCTTGGAGGGCACGGTGCTCTCGTGCACGTTCGGGGGCGCCCCATGCGACTCCATAAAACCAAAGCTGATGATCTGGTGTATCTCGCCCCGCTGTTGTGTTTTGGATTTGCGTGGCTGGTCGGTCATTTCGATTGGTTTCAGCGTTTCGAATGGCGGACCTTGGATTGGAGAACTCAAGTTCGCGCCGAGATCGGGCAGTCGTCACCCGATGAGCGGATTCAAGTAATCGGGATCGGGGATCGAAGCACTACGAATATTGAGCCGTGGCCGTTTAGAAGAAGCTACCATGCTCAATTTCAGTTGTTAGCTGCGCATGAAAAACCGGCGGTTTTGGTCTGGGATATCATTTATCAGAATCGCATCGATGTAAACGGGACCCCGTTGGACGCTGCTTCGGACGATGACTTTTCCGGCACAACGCGAGTGTTGCAGGAAGATGGTATCCCGGTCGTATTTGCGGCGGTATCGGGCCCTGACCCAACTGGCGATTCGTTGGAACAGCTCGGAGCTACCCGACCAATTACTGCCATCGAGGGCGACTTTGGCTTATTGTCGGGTGACCCGGAACTGACGATGCCTTTCCCGGGGCTAAGAGATTACGGGTATTTTGGCACGGTCGACGCGCCGCGAGGAGCCGGAGGAATCGTGCGACGGATGCCGATGGTGGTCAGAGTCGGGCCGAAGGTGTTTCCGTCGTTATCTCTGCAAGCCGCGATGCAATATTGGGGGCTCGAAATCGAGGATCTAAGAGTGGTGCTCGGGGATGCCATCTATCTCGGACCGAAGGCGGATGGGAGGAAGGTGCCGATCGACGAGAAAGGGATGATGTTGATCAACTTCCGGTATGAGACGATGACCCCGGACGATCCGCTGGGAGTGGAATTCACGACGCTGGAGTATTTCGATCAATTGATCGCGCTCCATCAGAAATATGTGGTGGAAACCCCCGAGTCTCGTCCGCCGATTTCGATGCAGGACAAGATTGTCATCGTGGGGGAGTTTTCGACGGATACCGGACCGTCGCCGCGTAGTGATCAAAGTCCCCTGGTTTTGCTCCATGCCAACGTTTTGAACAGTATCTTGCAGAATGATTATGTGAGTTTGGCCAATCCCTCGGTGGTGTGGAGCGGGGCTTTGATCTGGTGTTACCTCTCGCTCATTCTTTTTCGTAAACGATCCATTGTGATCCTGGTGTTGTTCACCTTGGTCTCGTCGTTTGGTTACGTGTGGTTGGGGTTCGCAGCATGGATCGACGGGAGTTGGTGGATTCCGTTGAGCGCTCCGTTGTTGGGATTTGGGATGTTGCAGTTCGCCGTGATCACCCAGCGAGTGATTAGTGAACAACGATCAAAGGCACAGGTCAGAGCGATGTTTGGTTCTTATGTCTCGCCCATCGTCGTTAATCAGATGGTCGCCGCCGAATCGCAGCCTGAATTGGGCGGACTGGATGAAGAAATTACGGCGTATTTCTCTGATATCCAAAGTTTCTCTACGTTTTCAGAAGTCCTCTCAACCACGCAGTTGGTGGAATTACTCAACGAATATTTGACCGCCTGCACCGATATCATTCAGGAGCAGGGAGGAACGTTGGATAAGTATATTGGAGATGCGGTGGTCGCAATCTTTGGCGCCCCGGTAAAGCAAACCGAGCACGCGTTTAAAGCCTGTTTAACCACTCAATTAGTGCAAAGACGTTTGGCAGAGTTACGGCAGAAGTGGCGCGATGAAGGGGATAAATGGCCGGAGCTCGTTCATCACATGAGAACTCGGATAGGGCTCAATACCGGGGTCTGTATGATCGGTAATATGGGCAGTCGAACTCGCTTTAACTACACCATGATGGGGGATAATGTAAACTTGGCGGCGCGAATGGAGAGTGGGGCCAAAAGTTGGGGTGTCTACAACATGGTTGCTGATTCGACCCGGGAAGCGTGTGAGGCATGCGGAGGTGACCGCATTGTTTTTCGTGCGCTCGGACGAATTCAGGTGCAGGGACGAAGCCAACCGGTGCAAATCCATGAAGTAGTGGGTCTGAAAGAAGATTTAGCGGAAAAGACCCAAAGCTGTTTGACGATCTTTGCCGAAGGCCTGGAGGCGTATTTTGCGAGGGATTGGGAAGGCGCGAGGGGGTTGTTTGAACGCAGTGCTCGTCTTGAGCTGAATCAACCCGACTTGGACCGAGGCATTAAAACGAATCCGTCGTTAATTTACTTCAAGCGGGCCGAGGAGATGAAGCTCAAGCCTCCCGCAGAGGACTGGGATGGGGTCTATCGCATGACCGAAAAGTAGCGTCTTGCAGGAGGGCGAGTTAGCACTATTTTTACAAAGTTTTAAGTTATCTGAGCTTTATGGAAATTAATTTGCAGCTAATGATGATACACCCATGAAATTGAGAGCCCTCCTTATTCTGTTTTTATCCGCTCTCGTGACCTCTGTTTTCGCGGCGGAAACGGCGAAGATTATTCGTATGACCGGTGCCCAATCGGGCATAGTTTACCTTCCCGATCAAACCGAAGTTCCTGCATCGGTAGGGTTGGAAGTCCCCGTAGGGGCTTTGATTGAAGTAGGCGAAGGCACCAAATTGTTTCTGAAAACGTTTGAGGGACAAATCACTGTGGCAGAAGCCGGCAGCGTCTTCGAAATCGAGGCCATGGAAGTCACTCCGGAAAACAAGGAGAAGA
>CAXBOL010000594.1:0-3862 GCA_963977295.1 uncultured Opitutaceae bacterium | reverse complement strand
CCACTGTGGCGGTCGAGCCGTTAAGGTCGACCCCCTTCAGCCTGAGCAGGAAGAGGAAAGATACGCTCATCGTAGGTGCGGGCGAGCCAATCTGCGGGCACGGGAACAATACAGATATTCAACGACCGATCATCGGCGGAGAGCATGGCGGATTGGATTTCGATGCGAGTGCCGTCCATGCTGAACGTGGGATGAATGTGGTCCTGGGCGGTGGCTTTGTGACCGGTGGTCAGCAGGCATTTCGTTGGTGCGGCGATCGATCAACCACAGGTTGCGAGCGAAGTCGTCGCCGACGGCCCAACGCCCGTCGGCCGAGGCGTGCACGTGCCACAGGCCACTGCCGCTCTTGGTCTGACCGGAGATGTAAATTTCCTGTGTGCGCAGGTTGACGATGCCGAGTCCGGTGGGGCGCAATCGGCTGGCGGCCTTGCCCCAGTCGTCGTCGACACCGACCTTGCGATGACCGAGGATGGCGATGGCCACTTCGTCGGGGCCGGTGATGGCCTCGTGCGTGACCCAGTCGTATTCATTTTCTGGAAACAAGGGACGGAGCCCGGTGCCATCGGCCATGACGGTCCAGGTGCGTTGCGGCGCTTTTCCTCCGGTTTCCCAGCAAAAAACAATTTCCCCGCTGACCCAGGGGTTGGACTGGATATGGCCGACTTGAAACGGCACGGCGACCACGGGTGAGACCCGGCCAGTCGCGAGGTCCATCTTGGCGACCCCGGTCGGGCCGGCGCCCATGCCGCGAGGGCCGAAGTCGGCGGCGATCTCCGTGCCGGGCGGAAGGAGTGGGGCGGCGGCCGTCTCCAGCATACGGAAATAGACCTGATCCTCGTTGGCGTCGAGAGCGAGTTCCCCGGCCCCGTCGTAGGCGAGGGGAATGATGCCATAGACGGTCTCGTAGGCGGCGGCCGTTTGCAGGGTTCCGGTGACTTGCACCATGTCGCCCGTCTTTTCATTGACCGCGATGGCTTCACCGGGAACTCGGCGCGAGCGAAAGACCACCCATTGACCATCGGCGGTCCATTGCGGGTGAGTGGGGTAGATTTTGGAATCGCCGGCCGGGGTGCTGGTGAGAAATGTCAGAGGCACGCCGGTGACGGGATCGGGCACGACCTTACGTTCCGACGGGAAACGTTGACCCAATTGGGCGGAGGCGGGCAAAGCCAGCGCGAAGGCGAGTAAACAGAGAGGCAAGCAAGGGAGGGACTTCATGGCAGAGGCGGGGAAGTGGGGGTGAGGGAAATTTCGTCGAGCACGAGGCCGGGGCCGGCACGAAGGCGGAGGGTGTGGGGACCGGCGGTGAGCAGGCCGAGATCGAGCGTATGAGTCAGTCGGTTGGCGAGGACCCCTTGCGACCACTCATCGGTGCCGTCGGGGGTGGTGAAATCGAACGTCGTGGCGGGATTGAGGGACGCTGAAGGTGTAGCTCACTGCCGGGCGGGATGACGGTGGGGCATCAAACGGCTGCACGGTGATCGCGTGTCCACCGTGGCCCAGCCCCGGCACGACAGTCCAGTGCGTCGAATCATCGTTTTGCGCGGAACTAAAAGCACTGGCGGCGAGGGTGATGGACGCTGTAGGAGGATCGGATTTAGCGGGGAAATCCGGCATGGCCCACGGTGCGATCCGCATGGACCGCCAATCGTTGTCGGCCGGTTCCAGCCGCATGAAGCCGCGCCATTTGCCATCGGCGACGGTGTCGAATTGGGCGTTGAGGGCGGTGAGGGCCTCATCGGCGGCGAAGGCGGTCGCTGCGTCGCCGCGTTCACCGGCAAAGTAGCGTTGGTTGGCCAAGGCGGCGCCTTTGATCGGGTAAGTAACGAGTTCGAAAAACGCGTCTTGGTGATCGGGGCGGATCTGCTTGCCCAGAGCATCCACTTTGTGAGCAAGGGCCGTGAATGCGGCGAGGCGGTCCAGAATTTCGGAGGGCGCAAAAAGGCTGGGGCGGGGGGCCTCCTTGAGGGGAGTCCACCACTGCAGGTGTTCGGGTTTACGGACGCTGCTGAGCTTGTAGGCGTGGTCGAGCAGGTCGGCGATGACGGCGGCGTGTTCGGAGCCAAATTCGCGGGAGGCCCACCCGGGGAGAAACGACGGCAGGGTGGCGGGGGTCCAGCGATCGATGTCCCACGCCATTTGCAGGAAAAACTCGGTGCCGATTTCGGCGGGTTTCAGGTCACCGACGTTGACGATCCAGACGCGGTCGGCGCCGTGATCGTAGGACTTGCGCATTTCTTCCCAGATCAACGCGGGAGGGGTGGTTTGCAGCCAGAGATAGGCGAGGGGGCGACCGAGGTAGGAAATGTGGTAGTAGACCCCGAATCCCCCGGCGCGCTCACGTTCGGCCGTGGACGCGAAGTTGCGCACATAGCCAAAGTTGTCGTCGGGCCAGACGATTGTCACGTCGTCCGGCACCTGTAGGCCTTGGCGGTAAAGATCGAGCACCTCTTTGTAGGCACAGAAGATTTGGGGAATCGCCTCGGGCGCGGCGGGAGGCGCCACGTGGTGCACGAGGAGGTCACGTTGGTCGGCAAACACTTGTTCGAGCACGGCGATACGTTGGGCGTCGGAGGAGGTGCCTTGAATGCCGGAGTCGTGAATGCCGCGCATACCGAGCGTGTAGAGGTTTTCGAAGCCGCCGTTGGTCCGCATTCGTTCCTCCCAATACGCGCTTACGCCGTCACGGTTGGTGACGTAGTTGTAATCGGGTTTGGGCGCGGTCCATTCCCCGACGTTGTTGCGCAACAACGGCTCGGCGTGGGAGGAGCCCATGACAATGGCGTAGTCGTTGGCGAGGGCGGCGTTGGCGGGATCGAGATTGAATGCTTGGGTGCAGGCGTGCATGGCGGGCCAGAGGGTGTTGGCCTTGAGGCGCAGCAGGAGCTCAAAGACCCTGGCGTAGGTCCGAGGACCGATGTCACCGTAGTCCGGATCAAAGGTGGAGGCGGCCCACGGTTGCAGGCCCCAGTCTTCGTCGTTGAGGAAGATGCCGCGGTATTTCACGGAGGGCGGTCCGAACCGTTGGGTGTCACCGCGCAGGTAGAGCGTATCGCGATGAGGCGGGGGAACGTCGGCCCACCAATGCCAGGGCGACACACCGATGGCTTGGGAGAGTTCGTAAATTCCGTAGGCTGTGCCGCGGCGATCACTGCCGACAATGACCAACGCCTGCGGCACACCGGGGAACGGGTCGGTCACGACGGCGATGAGGAAACTTTCCCATGCGCCGGGAAGATTACCGATATCGAATTTTTCCTCCGCGAGGAGGCGGTCGATCAACGGATGTAGGCCCAAGGTGCCGATGAGCACGACCGGTGCCTCGGCCGGCAAGTCATCCGTGGTGTTCAAGATGACACTGGGGACGCCGGTCACTCGGGTGAGATCGGCACGGAGATGGGAGACGGCAAGGTCGACGACGGTCGCGTCACGGGGGGATGTCACTAGGGTGGCGGCGCGACCCTTGACGACGAGCGGAAACGCGTAGGGCGACGGGGAAGACGACACCCATTCGGCGGAAAGGAGTGGAACGCAGGCGAGGAGGAAAAACAGGCTGAATTGTTTCAAGGGGAGTTGGGACGAGGGTGGCCAAAATCGGGCGTGTCATCCGCACGCCATCGCACGGCCTGCACCCGGGTGTGACGGTTGGGATCGCGCAGCGGGTCGCCCTTGATTTCAGCGTAGTCGCGAGCATGATACACGATCAGGTCGGTCCGGCCGTCCTCCGCTTTGGTGAAAGTGTGGTGGCCCGGTCCGTAGATGCTGTTGGTTGCGCTGGTTTGAAACACGGGAGTGGGCGATTTGGTCCACGACTTTGGATCCAGAAGGTC
Source organism: uncultured Opitutaceae bacterium (assembly GCA_963977295.1). Classification (GTDB taxonomy): domain Bacteria; phylum Verrucomicrobiota; class Verrucomicrobiia; order Opitutales; family Opitutaceae; genus Actomonas. The sequence continues at coordinate 32 of CAXBOL010000594.1, read as the reverse complement.
GGCGTCAATGTCGGCCGTGAGCATGCCGACGC